>NZ_PYNV01000060.1:0-512 GCF_003026095.1 Photobacterium sp. GB-72
GACTACTGCACCGAAATGCGGTCACTGGGAAACCTGAGCTACAACAGTTTGAAACCGCGATTGACTTAAACAGCCACGACATTAATAACGCCAATAGCGTTAAGGCATCAACGGTAACTACTGATACGGCCACACTGCAAAGCCTAACCAGTAATGGTGATACTGCGTTAAACAACCTAACCGCAACGAGTAATACCTCGCTAACCAAACTTAGCGTAAATGGTGATGCCACATTCCAACAAGCGTTTGTTGTTGATTCAACACTGACCACCAAAGATCTCAGCGCTACAAGTATTGACGCCAATTCGACACAAGCGGGTACGCTAGTGGCCCAAAGTGCGCAGTTAGGCAATACCGTTATTAAAAATGGTGCCACCATAAACAGCACTTTTACCGCAAATGACAATATCACTGCCCAAGATGTTAATGCTAGTAACTTAAGCACGACTGGGCTTACCGTTTCAGGCACATTGACCGCTGAAGAACTCAAGTTACGCAATCTAAAAAACATC
>NZ_PYNV01000061.1:0-505 GCF_003026095.1 Photobacterium sp. GB-72
ATCAAGTTGATAAATCCGAAACTCAGGGGATGGGCGAATTACTATCGCCACTGTGTTGCTAAGCAGATATTCGGGTATGTCGGCCACAATCTATTCCAAGCATTATGGCACTGGGCAGTTAGACGTCATCCAACCAAGTCCAAGGACTGGGTTGTTCATAAATACTTCCTTAACCGTAAAGGCCAATGGCAATTTCACGGTTGGCAGAAAGTCATGAACATGGATTGCCTGTTTAACCTATTCCAAATAGCAAAAGTGCCCATCGAGCGACATGTAAAAATCAAGAGTGCCGCTACGCCCTTTGATCCTCAATACCAAGAATACTTGGCAAAGAGAAAATCAAAGAAGCAATGCCGCAACTCTTGGCATGAACCTGCTCTCGCTGCTTTGTAAGTTGCTGGGTGCCAATCGGTGCCTTAGTGGAGGCTTGAGCCGTATGCAGTGAAAGTTGCACGTACGGTTCTTAGAGGGACGGCACTTGGTAACAAGTGTCGTCTACTCGACA
>NZ_PYNV01000062.1:0-502 GCF_003026095.1 Photobacterium sp. GB-72
CTTTGTTATTGGCAATGCTATTGGCGATGCCAGCCTCTACGCAAGCCAGTAATGAAGACATTGAACTCAAGCAACTTGTTAGCCAAAGTGAACAAATTGACAATACCGTTACGCTATTTTCTCAGCTAGAAAATAGCGTGCTTCGTTTTTACATCGATAATCTCACTTGGCCAACAGCATTAAATCAAAAGACCAACACGGCTTTTGGTGATATCGATACGATTAACAACGGCACTAACTACCAACTGAAATTGCAATTTCAGCCTGGCGGGGAAGCCATTGCTAAGAAACTCGCCGATCAACTCAATGCTACAGTTAATGGTAATGCTGTGGTACTGACACTCACACCACCTACTACTAACGCCTTAGTGGATGGACTACTGCACCGAAATGCGGTCACTGGGAAACCTGAGCTACAACAGTTTGAAACCGCGATTGACTTAAACAGCCACGACATTAATAACGCCAATAGCGTTAAGGCATCAACGGTAACTACTGATAC
>NZ_PYNV01000063.1:0-501 GCF_003026095.1 Photobacterium sp. GB-72
AACTGTTACCTGAAGCCTGATGATCCAGTGGTTGTTCTTGGATGATTTTAACTTCGACGTTAACGTTTTGACCCGCTTGCGTTGGGGTTAATTCAACACGTACGGCAACCGTATCAGTACCTGCGATAGTACCGACCAAGTTACCATTGGCATCAATCGTAAAGGTTAATGGTTTGCCGCCGGATGTAAGCTCAGCGTTGAGCTCTTTAATTAAATCCGCTTGCTGCGTCGCATCAATGGCAACGGTGGTTGGATCGAGGCGATCTTCACCCGCAACCAGTGTTAACTCACCGGTTTTCTCTACCGGATAAGTGGTATCTGCGCCACCTGTGCTTGTGCCGCTGCCATCCACATCACGGTCACCTTCGGTGATAGTGATATCAATGTTTTCACCACCTGCCGCATCTGTACCATCTTTTATCGTGATGTTGAGTTCACCACTAGCCGTATCACCGTCTTTATCTGTCGCGGTAACATCAAGCTTAATATCAGCAATATCGA
>NZ_PYNV01000007.1:0-189967 GCF_003026095.1 Photobacterium sp. GB-72
GATAAATCTTTCGACTTAACTTTTCAACGAGTGCCCACACAGATTGCATGGTCAAATTGTTAAAGAACAATACTGATTTGGTTGCTAGCCAATGGCTTGCTCCGTGTCAGTGAGGTCGCATTATAGGAGTATTTTCTTTGCTGACAATATTTTTTTGATAAAAAAAAATCGTTTGAATATTTTTTATTCAAAACGACTTTTAAAAGTATTTATTGACAAAAATTTAGGCAGGTTAATCAAACTCACTGTATTTAGAAACTGCTGTTTTAAGGGAAACCGCTTGAGATATACCACGGCGATCAGCCCAACTTACTGTGACATCAATTGTTCTTAATGCGCCAGATAGAGATAAGTTAGAAGCATCACACGTTAACGTATAAATAGAACCGCTAGTTAATGTACTGGACAAACAATAAGTAGAATCAGCCATACTCGCAAATGGGATCAAACCAGTAGCACCGCTAACGTTACTTGCTCGCCTTTGGTAATACTCCATTTGTGATTCAGCTATATAAAGCGCATCTAACGTTTTTAATGCATTTTCAGACTTCACTTCCATATAAGCCTGCATTTTAACAAGACCTAATACTCCAACTGAAAGTACAGCTAGTGAAATAACGACTTCTAGTAGGCTAAAACCCTTTTGATTTTTATAGATCATTCCATGATCCTTTTTGCCATACAAATTTATAATGAGGATCTATAACTGAATCAATTTTATCTCTGTTGTATTTAAAACGTAGAGATTGATCAAAGTATGCTATATCTCCTGGACTATCAATAACCTGGCCTCCAGAGAAAATTAGTGACCCTCTTTGATGATAAACAGTTTTTCCTTTCTCTATGCCTGAAAACAATAAGTAATTACCAAAATGTGAATTTGCCTCAAAATTACTCCAAAAAGATTCAGATGGTATGAAGTTTGTATTCAAATGATAAAGCATGCCATTAATATAAACACCATCGCTTCCTGTATTAATAGCAAAAATGCCATTATGAACAAGTAACAATACAGGAGTTGAGTTATTAGATATCGCTTCATTAAGGTTACTTATTTCAGAACTTTTTATCTCACAAGAACCATCAATCCATAAACGCCTGTTTGAATTATTTTCTATCTCATTAGCAATTATTGTCCCACAGCTAGAAACCACCTTTCTTCCATCAATAATATCTGTATTACTGATAACAAAAAAATTCAAGTCAGTTTTAACCTTTTCCCAATTATCTCTATGCTCATTAAATAAATCATAAAATGGTTCTAACTTGTCATCATGAATGAAGTCATTAAGGAAAGGTCCATTCGTTGCTATATTAGTTTTATTATTTGTTTTACAATCACTTCCTTGGTTATCAAAATCATCATAGGGCTTTGTAATATTTACCCCATAATTTGTTCCGCCAGCTCGAGCGTTGAAAATATTCTTATATCTAATAGCTACACATTCCCATCCATCGGATGTTATTTCACCAGGGTCTACTGTTTCAAATAATGTACTTCCGTTTATATACATATCAGCAGATGATTTTAAAGCACCCGAGGAAGTTTTTCTTTTAGCTTTTACTTTCTTTATTACTTTTTTATATGCTAACTCAGAGAAACTACTTCTCATTACATTATTTGTTGATATATCTATCTCAGACAAATTTAATAATGACTCACAGTTACTAAACGAAGCTTTTGCTGCTGAAATATTACCAAGTTCTTTAATATAAGAAAATCCACAATCTAGGCCTCCTTCTGCAGCCCAATGAGCCTGCCTTGCTAGAACTTCATTTTGTGTACGCTTTATTTGATAAAATAAATTCTTATATGATGCTAATGAAAACAATAAGGCGACAATTAACAATAAGCTTGTAATTAATAATGTAGTCATTCCTGACTGCTGATATTTATTGCTCATTGCCAATTCCTAACTTTAACGTTTGTGAATTTTTCAGTATTTATTAACGTATTATTTTTCACTTCAGCCTTAAGTGTCATTGTAATATATTGACTAGTTGCAGAGGACGAACTTACAACTTCACTGCTAATATTAAAATCTATGACTTTTATACTCTTTTCATAAATAAGTGAGTTAGCATAACTAACAGAACATGCTGTTGTTGTATCAATAGCGGAGCTTAATTCTTTATAAACAATTTTATTTTCATCTTTATAATAAATTGAATAGTATTTCTGTGTGCCTGTTTTATCTTGATATGTATAAGCAAGACAATTATTTGATGAATTTATATATACTGTTTCACTTGCACCTGAGATTTTTAAGCTCGATGAACCACCTGATACATAACCCGCCCTTAACACATCTTCTTTGATAGAACGTAAAGCATCATTCACATCTTGCTGTAACATCAGTTCTAAAGAACGTTTATTCGCAGCATTATGTCCAGATAAAAAGACAGAGCCTACAATTCCTATAGCTAATAACCCAACAGCTGATGATATTAATAATTCAATTAAACTAAAACCTTTAGCATTGTTCATAACTACCCACCTTACCTGACGTCGTAGGTGCTATGATGCAACTATATATTCTCCCTGTTGGACTATATAAAACGGTTTTAAAAGTATAATCTCCTAAAGAATATGTATAATTTCCACCGATCGCAGTATCTGTTGGCTTCCCATATATTGGTTCAAAGTAAAAATTGTTTAATGTTGATGAAGCATCCAATGTTGCTAATTCAAAATTAGAACTTGCGACTAAACCTAATAAATTATTAGGGGGATTAGAACAATCACTACTACCAATAGCAGCACTAAGTGATGAAAATAAACACCATTGGGGAGCAGGAGAAGTCACTTTATGGATATATACATTACTACCTCTCATCACTGCTTCCGATTTTGCTTGCACTAAAAACCACTCAACTTCTGTTGCTAATCGCTTGATCTTATTGGTTTCAATTAATTGGCTAAAACTGGGCGCAGCCATTGCCAAAAGGACACTCATTACAGAGACTGCGATCACCAACTCCAACAAGGTAAACCCTTGCTGTCGTTTATGATGCTGATGTATGTAATGAAAATAGGAAGTCTTTTCGCGAGCCATTCCTCAAATCCCTTTTAATACGGCTCTCGATCCTTAAGAGCACCTTGATTCATAGATTAACATCAACGCAAAATAGCAAGGATAAGATAAAAATCAGATATCGATGGAACTCGTAAAATAAAGAGATTAAGGATGATGACTAAACAAAAAGGCGTGACTCTGATCGAGATGTTAATCGCCGTTGCGATTATTGGAGTGCTAACAGCGATAGCCTACCCTTCTTACCAATCTTATGTTTTGAAAGGACATAGAACGCAAGCAATGGGAGATATGATTAAAGTTCAGCTAAATCTCGAAGAGCACTTCACCCAAAATAGTAACTACAATTCACCAGTTATTAGTGGTAGTAATTGCACCATTTGCGATACAGACAGTAATCGTTACGCATTTAGTATATCGAGTGCCACAGGTTCTTATACAATCACGGCTACAGCAAAGTCTGATAAAGGGCAGAATCAAGATGAGTGTGGCAATTTAACCCTGAATCAAAATGGTACAGGTACCCCTGCTTCTTGTTGGTAAGTCGAAAAGATTAATAGGCACAAAAAAGCCGACATCACGTCGGCTTTTAAAATTCACTGTTTAACTACTTTTAGTGAGTTAAATCATCAAAAAACTTCTTCACACCTTTGAAGAAACCTTCTGATTTTGGTTTGTGCTTACTTGCAGCTTTACCACCAAACGTTTCTTCAAGTTCTTGAAGCAATTCTTTTTGACGTGAGCTTAAGTTAACAGGCGTTTCCACCACTAACTTACAAATAAGATCGCCCGTCATACCGCCACGAACAGAATCAACACCTTTACCACGCATACGGAACATACGACCGGTTTGCATTTCAGCGGGTACTTTCAAGCTGACACGGCCATCAAGGGTTGGAACTTCAACTTCCCCACCTAATGCCGCCATTGTAAAGCTTACAGGTACTTCACAATGTAGGTTATTGCCATCACGTTGGAAAATGTTGTGTTCTTTTACATGTACTTGTACGTACAAGTCACCTGCTGGAGCGCCAAATTCACCCGCTTCCCCTTCGCCAGTAAGACGAATACGGTCGCCAGTATCAACACCTGCAGGAATTTTAACGGATAACGTTTTGGTTTCTTCTACACGGCCTTCGCCATGACACTTATTACATGGATCTTTGATAATTTGACCACGACCATGACAGTGTGGACAAGTTTGTTGAACCGCAAAGAAACCTTGACGCATTTGTACTTGGCCAGCACCGTGACAAGTACCACATGTTGTTGCTGATGAACCTTTTTTTGCACCAGAACCATCACAAGAGTCACAACCTACCAAGGTAGGTACACGGATTTCTTTTGAACAACCGCGAACAGCTTCTTCTAACGTCAGTTCCATGTTGTAACGAAGATCTGAGCCACGCTGTGCGCGTTGTTGACGACGACCACCGCCACCACCAAAGATATCGCCGAACACATCACCAAAAATGTCGCTAAAGTCTGCACCGCCGCCGAAGCCGCCGCCACCGCCGCCCATTCCACCTTGTTCAAAGGCTGCATGGCCGTACTGATCGTAAGCTGCGCGTTTTTGGCCATCAGTTAGAATTTCATAAGCATATTTAACTTCTTTGAATTTCTCTGCTGACTCGTCGTCACCCTGGTTACGGTCGGGGTGGAACTTCATTGCTAAGCGCTTATAAGCCTTTTTAATGTCACGCTCACCTGCGTCACGGGCTACGCCTAGCACTTCATATAAATCACGTTTAGACATAACTTGATTGTCACCTGGCTAGATATAGTTACGGGCGTTAGAGTAACCTCAAACGCCCGTAATTTAAATAAGATGTTAATTAATAGATATTAATAACGTTCTTATTTGTTGTCTTTAACTTCTTCAAACTCAGCATCAACAACATCGTCGTCTTGCTTAGCTTGTTGCTCACCAGCGCCATCAGCTTGTTGAGCTTGTGCTTTCTGTTGAGCGATTTCCATTAGCTTTTGAGAAGCAGCAACTACAGCTTGAACTTTCGCATCAATTGCTTCTTTATCTTCGCCTTTACGTGCTTCTTCTAGTTCAGCAACAGCAGCTTCGATTTTTGCTTTCTCATCAGCAGGAAGTGCGTCACCCGCTTCTTCGATTTGCTTACGAGTACCGTGAATTAGCTGGTCAGCTTGGTTACGAGCAGTTACTAACTCTTCAAACTTTTTGTCGTTTTCTTTGTTAGCTTCAGCTTCTTGAACCATTTTCTCGATATCAGCATCGCTTAGACCACCAGACGCTTGGATAGTGATCTTCTGCTCTTTACCTGTAGTCTTATCTTTTGCAGATACGTTTAGGATACCATCAGCATCAAGGTCGAATGTTACTTCGATTTGTGGCATACCACGAGGTGCAGGCTGAATGCCTTCTAGGTTGAATTGACCTAGAGACTTGTTGAAGCTTGCTTGCTTACGCTCACCTTGAATTACGTGGATAGTTACCGCGCTTTGGTTATCTTCAGCAGTAGAGAACACTTGGTTCGCTTTTGTTGGGATAGTTGTGTTCTTCTCGATAAGCTTAGTCATCACGCCACCCATGGTTTCAATACCAAGAGATAGTGGAGTAACGTCTAGAAGTAGAACGTCTTTAACATCACCAGCAAGTACACCACCTTGAACAGCAGCACCTACAGCAACCGCTTCATCAGGGTTAACGTCTTTACGTGGCTCTTTACCAAAGAACTCAGTTACTTTAGCTTGAACCATAGGCATACGAGTTTGACCACCAACTAGGATAACATCAGTGATGTCACCAACAGTTAGGTCAGCATCAGCTAGCGCAACTTTTAGTGGGTCTAGAGAACGTTGAACTAGGTCTTCAACTAGAGATTCTAGTTTTGCACGAGTCACTTTGATGTTCATGTGCTTAGGACCAGTTGCATCTGCTGTAATGTAAGGTAGGTTTACATCAGTTTGTTGTGCAGATGATAGTTCGATTTTCGCTTTTTCTGCTGCTTCTTTTAGACGCTGCATCGCAAGAGGATCGTTCTTAAGGTCGATGCCTTGATCTTTCTTGAATTCTTCTACTAAGTAGTTGATTAGACGAGTATCGAAGTCTTCACCACCTAGGTGTGTATCACCGTTAGTTGCTAGAACTTCAAATGTTTTCTCACCTTCAACTTCATCGATCTCGATGATTGAAATATCAAATGTACCACCACCAAGGTCGTAAACAGCGATAGTGCGATCACCACCTTGCTTGTCTAAGCCGTAAGCTAGTGCAGCAGCTGTTGGTTCGTTAATGATACGTTTAACATCTAAACCTGCAATACGGCCAGCATCTTTTGTTGCTTGACGCTGTGCATCGTTGAAGTAAGCAGGAACTGTGATTACTGCGCCAGTAACTGGTTCGCCAAGGTAATCTTCAGCTGTTTTCTTCATTTTCTTAAGAATTTCAGCAGATACTTGAGGAGCAGCCATTTTTTGGCCTTTTGCTTCTACCCATGCATCACCGTTGTCAGCCTTAACAATTTTGTAAGGCATGATTTCGATATCGCGCTGAACTTCTTCGTCTTCAAAACGACGACCGATTAGACGCTTGATTGCGAATAGTGTGTTTTCAGGGTTTGTTACTGCCTGACGTTTTGCTGGTTGACCAACTAGCGTTTCACCATCTTGAGTGTAGGCAACAACTGATGCTGTTGTACGCTCGCCTTCTGCGTTTTCGATTACACGTGGTTTGTCGCCGTCAAGTACTGCTACACAAGAGTTTGTAGTACCTAAGTCAATACCAATGATTTTACCCATCAGACTATCTCCGAAATTCGTTATATTTATTTGCTACACCTAGAACGGATTCTAAGGTTAGCGGTTCGGGCTTTACCCGTGACAAATATGTTTAATGTCTTATGACTACTAAATAAGGCCGCCAGAATGCTTTTCAAGGGTAAAACAAAAATATTTTCAAAAAAAATAAAAAAACCCACCGAAGTGGGCTTTTATACGCTAAAAGATAACAGTTATTACGCTTGAGTATTTACGTTACCTGCCGCAGCTTTAGATACCATCACCATTGCAGGACGGATCACACGGCCATTTAGCTCATAACCTTTTTGCATCACCATCATTACAGTATTTGGTGCAAAATCAGTGCTTTCTTGAATAGCCATCGCTTGGTGGAATTCAGGGTTAAACGCTTCACCTTGTGGGTTAATTTGCGTTAAACCAAATTTAGCAACGGTATCTGTCATTGTTTTAAGCGTTAGCTCAACACCTTCCATCATCGCTTTTGATGATTCATCAGTCTTGTCTGCCATCTCAAGTGCACGCTCAAGGTTATCAATAACAGGTAATAATTCTTCTGCAAATTTGTTTAATGCGTACTTACGTGCTTTATCAATTTCTTGCTCTGAACGACGACGAATATTTTCGCCTTCTGCGCGTGCACGTAATGCTGCATCTTTCGCTTCATTAGCTTGTGCTTCACTTGACAGTAACGCCGCTTCTAGCTCAGCAATGCGAGATTCGTATAGTTCTTGTTCTGATTCAACAAACTCACCCTCTACAGCTTCTACTTCAACAGCGTCAACTGCATCATTTAGCTGCTCATCCTGTACATTGTGGTTTTTGTTAGTCATGCGTTGGTTCTCCGCCAAGATAATTGGGTATGTATAATCAGCAGTAGGCCATTCTACGCCACTACTTTTCAACAGTCTTGGGCATATTATGGGGATGAAGTTCAATGATTCAACCCAATATTGATAACAAACAGCGACAAGTTATTTTTTCTAAGGCTATACTGCCCTCACTATTAGATGTTGGAACAAAGAGATGACGCGAATTTTTGACACCATTGCGTTAATAGGTAAACCACGTAACCCTGATGCATTACAGACTCACATGAGCCTATATCAATGGTTAGTGGCACAAAACTACACCGTGTTACTCGATCATCGTCTATCAGATGATCTTGAGATCCCTGAACAGTGTTTTTGTGATTTGCTCACCTTAGGTGAAAAAGCCGATCTTGCCATTGTTGTAGGTGGTGACGGTAATATGCTGGGCGCAGCACGTGTTCTCTCTCGTTTTGATATTTCCGTCATTGGTGTGAACCGCGGTAACCTTGGTTTTCTTACCGATCTTGACCCAGATGATTTTGAAGAACCGCTTAGTCGAGTACTCAAAGGCGAATTTATAAAAGAAGATCGCTTCTTGCTTGAAGCAGAAGTGCATCGTCATGGACAAGTTAAAAGTCGAAATGCCGCATTAAATGAAGCCGTACTTCACCCAGATAAAATCGCTCATATGATCGAATTTGAAGTCTACATTGATGATTGCTTTGCTTTCTCACAGCGTTCTGATGGGTTGATTATTGCGACACCAACAGGCTCGACGGCTTATTCATTATCAGGCGGTGGTCCAATCTTGTCACCGAGTTTAAATGCGATAGCCCTAGTGCCAATGTTCCCACATACGCTTTCTTGCCGCCCCTTAGTGGTTGATGGCGATCGCTGTATTAAGCTGCTGGTTTCACCTAACAATGGTAGTACGCTTGAAGTCAGCTGTGATGGGCAAGTCTCTTTACCTGTTAGCCCTGGTGATGAAATCCACATTTACCAAAGTAAAGACAGGTTGCAGCTGATCCACCCCAAAGATTACAGCTACTACAACGTGCTAAGAGGAAAGCTAGGTTGGTCAAGCCGTCTTTTCTGATCCTAAATTATCCTTCAGTAGAATAAAAACTTTCATAAAGCCAGCCTCGCACTGGCTTTATTTCTATCTGCATTTCATAAACTTAACCTAAATCAAATTTTTCAGCATATTTTTTCACCCAACACTTTACTGGTTATAGATACAGTATATACTGTATGTAAAAACAGGTGTTGATTTAAACAGGTGAACACATGCTGGCACACATGACTATCTCTAACTTTGCCATTGTTAAAACGCTTCAATTTGAACTTAAACCCGGTATGACCACCATTACAGGTGAAACGGGGGCAGGTAAATCCATCGCGATCGATGCACTTGGCTTATGCCTTGGTGATCGTGCAGAAGCAACTATGGTTCGTCCTAATGAAGATAAAGCAGAAATATCTGCCGCTTTTTTACTGGCCAATAACCAAGCCGCTCGACGTTGGCTAGAAGATAACGATTTAATGGATGGCGAAGAATGTATCTTACGTCGTGTGATCACCAAAGAAGGTCGCTCTCGTGGCTTTATTAATGGCAGCCCAGTTCCTGCTTCACAGCAAAAAGCATTAGGGCAATTGCTGATCAACATTCACGGACAACATGCCCACCAGCAATTAATGCGTCCTGAATATCAGCAGCACATGCTAGATCAATATGCAGGCCACCATTCGTTACTTGATAAAACCCGTAAAACGTATCAACGCTGGCGTCAAGCGCATAATGAATTAAAACGCTTAACCCAAAGCCGCGAAGAAAACGAAGCACAAAAACAACTATTACAGTATCAAGTAAAAGAATTAGATGAGCTCGCACTCGGTGAAGAAGAATTCAACGAGATAGAAGAAGAGCACAAACGCTTATCAAATAGTGGTGAATTAGCGGTTGCAAGCCAAACGGCATTATCAATGCTTTATGACAATGACGATGGTAACGCGCTGCAACTGCTTCAAATGGCATCTCAACAAGTGTGCAATTTAGGTGAATATGACAATAACCTAAATGTGATCCCACAAATGCTTGAAGAGGCCATTATTCAAGTACAAGAAGCAAGCCAAGAACTCCGCAGCTATCTTGATAATTTGGATATGGATCCACATCGCTTGATCTATTTAGAAGAGCGCTTAGCTAAAATCATGTCGATGGCGCGTAAACACTACGTGATGCCAAACGAATTATACCAAAAGCATCAAGATCTACTTAAAGAGTTAGATAACCTTGATTGTAGTGATGAACGTTTAGAAGAAATGGCAGAAAACGTAGAAGCATTACGCCAAAAGTGCCTTCTGGCTGCCGAAAAGCTAAGCAAAAGTCGCCAACGTTATGCGAAAGAGCTAGATCAAAAGATCTCTGAAAGTATGCATACGCTTAGCATGGAACACGGTGAGTTCTCGATTAATATCACCAGCGATCCTGAACGTATGCTAAGCCCTATTGGTTATGACAGTATTAGCTTTTTAGTTTCAACCAACCCAGGTCAGCCTTTACAGCCGCTAGGTAAAGTCGCATCAGGGGGTGAGCTTTCACGTATATCACTTGCAATTCAAGTGATCACAGCGCAAAAAGTAGAAACACCAAGTCTAATTTTCGATGAAGTCGATGTGGGTATCAGTGGACCAACCGCTGCGATTGTCGGAAAAATGCTAAGAACCTTAGGTGAATCAACCCAAGTCATGTGTGTCACACACTTACCGCAAGTTGCAGGTTGTGGGCATCAACACATGTTTGTGGCGAAAAAAACAGCGGAAGGACAGACAGAAACGAATATGCGCCCACTAACAGAAGAAGATCGTATTGCTGAATTAGCGCGCCTGCTTGGTGGCAGCGAAATTACAGAACGAACATTAGCCAATGCAAAAGAGTTACTCATTGCAGCTTGATTAAGTTTCGCTTATTTTGCGGTTATGAAATAAACTAAGACACAGATGCAACTATTACGAGAAGTAATAGTCGAATATCAAAATTATTTACTTTTTTTCTTTACCGCTTTTTACTTCTGCATAGACCTTGTTTATCATCGCAGCAGTTAAAGCTAAAAAGCCAGGATGCTATGACTTGGAAAAATATTGCAGCCCTAACCCTAGCGTTGGGCTTACTTAGTGGCTGTTCAATCGCTGAACGTTTGGTCTATCGTATTGATATAGACCAAGGCAACTACGTAGAACAAAAAAGCGTTGATATGCTTCGTGTCGGTATGACAAAAGCACAAGTTCAATATGTTCTGGGCACACCTATGTTGGTAGACCCAAGTTACCCAGACAGATGGAACTATATCTTCTATGAAAAGAACGGCCATGATAAGCCGATCCAGAAGAATCTGATTTTAACTTTCAACCCACAAGCCCAGCTTGTTAGTATGAAAGGAGATTTCAAACAAGGTGCTAACTTCATGGATCCTATGAATCAATAGCCTTGTTATACGCATAACAAAAAAGCTCGCTGATGCGAGCTTTTTTATATCTAAAAAATGGCTATATTAAGGTTTATTTGTTTTTATCCGCTTCTAATTTAGCCTGCTCTGCGCGCTTACGGCGGATCTCACGGGGATCTGCAACTAATGGGCGATAAATTTCAATTCTATCCCCTTCCCTTGCTGTACTATCTAGCTTCACATTTCGGCTATAAATCCCAATTTTATTCTTCTTTAAGTCAATATCAGGATACATGGCTAAAATGCCAGATTGTTCGATTATTTCTTGAATGGGCGTATCAGCAACAACTGCTAGTTTTAACACGCGCTGCATATTGGGTAATGCGTAAACAACCTCAACATGGATTAATGGTTGATCAGAATGCATAAACTTCTTTTGCTCGCTGAGTAAAGGCCTGTACCATACTACCGGTTAGATCGCGGAAGATTTTACCAAAAGCCGCATCTATCAAACTGCTAGTAAATTCAAATTCAAGGTTAAGCTCAATTTTACATGCCGTTGAATCTAATTCTGTAAACGTCCACCCACCCACTAACTTACGGAAAGGGCCATCGACTAACTGCATATTAATTTGATTAAAATCGACCAATTTATTATGCGTAACAAATGTTTTTCGAATACCCGCCTTCGCAACATCAACCGATGCCATCATATGACTTGTCGAACTTTCAATAACTTTACTGCCAGCACACCCGGGTAAGAAAGCTGGATAAGATTCTACATCATTTACAAGTTCAAACATTTGCTGGGCACTAAACGGAACTAGTGCAGAGCGACTAATCTGCGGCATAGTTTCTCCTTCATCGAACAGACAGCTCTTTAGGCTCAAAGCCATTGCGCTTAAAGAGACGGCACTATAATACCATTACTCAGCGATCTGCCAAAATAGCTATTGTTACAAGCTTTAAATATGGTAACTTCAATAGCTTATTCGACCAGAAAAATCACCTATATTAGATTTTGTTCTGGGACAGCAACAATGACTCGATGAGGTCAACATGGCTAAAAAACCAAAAAAAAGTAGCAATACGATTGCCAAAAATAAAAGCGCTCGATTCGAATTTGCCATCGGTGATGAATACGAAGCCGGTATGGTTCTACAAGGATGGGAAGTAAAAGCTATCCGTGACGGTAAAGTAAACATGACAGAAAGTTATGTTTTCTTACGTAACGGTGAAGCCTTTATTTCTGGCTTAACCATTTCTCCATTAAATGCAGCATCGACCCACGTGGTTGCCGATCCAACACGCGTACGTAAGCTATTGCTTAACCGCCGCGAACTTCGAAAGTTAGCGGATTCAGTAAACCGTGAAGGTGATACTATCGTTGCCCTAAACATGTACTGGAGCACCTCTTTTGTAAAAATCAAAATTGGTACTGCTCGTGGTAAGAAATTGCATGACAAACGCGCTGATAGTAAAGCGAAAGATTGGCAGCGCGACAAAGCAAGAATCTTGAAGGGTAATAACCGTTAAGTTACTTAGTACAACATGATGTTAGCATTTGAATAGTAATCAATCACTTGGTCATTGAATTATAATATACCTGTTGACCTAGTTAATTATTCTGCTAACATCAAACGCATCTGGGGCTGATTCAGGATTCGACAGGATCACGAAGGCTTGTGGAGCATGTCGAGGTGCGGTTTGCCTCGTTAAACAGCCGCAAAAAAATAGTCGCAAACGACGAAAACTACGCACTAGCAGCTTAATACCCTGCTAAGAGCGCTCCTGCCCTAGCTTCCGCTTGTAAGACGGGGAATAACAGGGGTTCAAACCCAAACGAGATAGCGAGGGATTCTTTGACTAGAGAGATGAACCGCGAAATAGAATTCTGGTATGTATTAGCATAGCGTGTCAATTCGCAGTGTGGATACGAGAATAAAGATTGACTAAACATGTAGCGCCATCTGTTAGACTGATTTTGGACGCGGGTTCAAATCCCGCCAGCTCCACCAAATTCGTATACGAAGACATCCTAGGATGTCCTAAAAGCCTCCTAAATCACTGGTTTAGGAGGCTTTTTTGTACCTGTAGTGTCCATTACTGTCCACCAGCATCCACACCTTTTGGTATTCCACGTGGTATTCCAAGCTTTTTGGAGTACAATTTTGGAATACCATTAGCAACGGAGGCTAGTAATCATGGGTACTAAGGCAGTACGACTCAACCAAAAGCAAATTGAACACGCCAAACCAAAAGAGAAAGATTATGTATTCTCTGATGGTGACGGCTTACAACTCAGAATCCGTACTAACGGCTCTCGCCTGTGGAACTTCAACTACCGCCACCCTGTTACTAAAAAACGAGTCAATATGGGGTTAGGTGCCTTTCCTGAACTCTCTTTAGCTCAAGCTCGAAAACTCACAATGGATGCTCGATCTCTTGTTACTCAAGGTATTGACCCTAAAGACTATCGTGAGCAACAAAAAATTGAAGAACAAAAAGTAAGTAAGCACACACTTATCAATGTATCAACTCAATGGTTTGAATTAAAGAAAGAGACTATTACTCCAGACTACGCAGAAGATATTTGGCGCTCGCTAGAACGACACATATTTCCACAAATTGCTAACTACCCTATATCTCAAATCACAGCCCCAATGATCATTGCTATTTTGCGTCCTATTGAAGCGAAAGGCAGTTTAGAGACCGTAAAGCGTTTAACTCAACGTCTTAACGAAATCATGAACTATTCGGTTAACTGCGGATTAGTAATTTCTAATCCTTTAAGTGGTATTAAAGCCGCTTTTAAGAAACCGAAAAAAGAAAACATGGCATCACTCAAACCTGATGAGCTTCCAGAGCTCATCAATGCAATTGCTAACGCTTCTATTAAGCGAACGACACGTTGTTTAATAGAATGGCAACTTCACACTATGACACGCCCAGCAGAAGCTTCTAGTACCCGTTGGGAGGAGATAGATTTAGAGTCTAAGATCTGGACAATCCCGCCCGAACGCATGAAGAAACGCAGAGAACACCGTATTCCTTTGACAGAACAAGCACTCTTACTACTTGAAACGATGCAACCAATTAGTGGACATAGAGAATTTGTCTTTCCTTCAGATAGAGATCCTAAAAAGCCATGTAATAGCCAAACAGCAAATATGGCTCTTAAACGTATGGGATTTTCAGGAAGGTTAGTCAGTCATGGATTACGTTCACTTGCGAGTACTACGCTCAATGAGCAAGGTTTTGAGTCTGACTTAATTGAAGCGGCACTAGCTCACGTGGACGATAACCAAGTACGCAGTGCATATAACCGCACTGATTACTTAGAAAGACGTATACCAATGATGATTTGGTGGAGCGGGCATATAGAAGAGGCTGCACAAGGCAGCCTCTCTGTGACAGGAGCAAAACAATTGAAGGTTGTTAGTCAATAAGAGCCCAAGTTATATCCTCATGATATTACTAATAAAAATTGATAATAAATGTACGCAAAAATATTTATTTCGTTGAGAGAGCTGACACTTTTCTGGCGTTATATCTCATCAAAGAATGAGAAAATTACTACTGATTATTCTTATTTATTATTGACTTACAAACAATAAATGCATAGCATTGCTTATTGCGTTATCCTAGGATAACGGACTTAAGGTGGGCGAGCTTGCTCGCATCGACGCTTAAGGAAACAGTTAATGTCAAGTCCCACTTCGTGTGACTTGCCATTAAGAGATTCAACCAGAAGAAGGCTGACCAATACTTTGAGGCTAAGTGTAATCACTACGCTGACTTGAAGGGACAGGCTGATTTCTATTACTGTTGATAATGTGTTGATAGTGATGCTCATATCTAATGTGACTCCTATTGTTAATGTTATGTTCAGAAGAATCTTAACTGTTACCAGTTTAAATACTTCTATGTATTTATAATTATACTGAAACAATGACTTAATATTCGGCTCCAGGAATGAACTTAACCCCTGGATGGATGCGGTAGTTTGTGCTCAGGTAATCTACATGAAAGCTTGTGATACATTCCTCTATTTTTTGTCATAGAGATTCAGACCGTCACTGGACTGGAGAGCATGCGAAAGGCGACTGGGTGAAACTGACTTTAGTCGATACTTAGTATTGTCACATTTGATATGAGATTTCCGAAACCTCGCTCTCCAGTTTCGTCATTCCCATGAAAAAATCAGATATTCAATTATCCTGGATAAATAAATTTTCAGAATGCAGCGGTAATCCGAGAGGTAAAAATAGGTCTAACTACCTACACTTTGACGTAAAACCTGATCTTGCACTGGCTTGCCAGAAAGTTTTCCAACCTTCTTATATCAAGAAGCATTCCTTTTGGCCTTTTATATTCTATAAAGCTAAAGCTGAGAAAATTAAGCTACTCTCTGATCTTTTATCAGAACATTCTATTGCCTTACCACCCAGCCTGAATGATAAAAATAACCTACCAAAAGAAATAAAAGACATTATTGATTCAGATCCTGATGTATCTAAAGCTTTAATATCAACAAAAGGTAATCCGCATAAATATGCAACTTGGAAATTAAGACCAATATGTTACGCTAGCCATTTTGATAGTTTGATATACTCTTATTATTCAGAGTTACTTAGCTATGACTACGAAAAACTACTTGCTTCAAAAAATCTTGATGAAAATGTCCTTGCCTTTAGAAAATCTCAATCTAGATCTAAAGTGTGTAACATTGATCACAGTTATAAAGCATTTGAAGACATTAAAAATAGTGAAAAGTGTGTCGTATTAGCATTTGACGTTAGTAGTTTTTTCGATATTCTCGATCATGAAATATTAAAAAACAAATGGCTACAAGTAGTACAACAATCGTCAAATATCGACAGACTTCCGGCTGATCACTTTAACGTTTATCAATCAATAACCTCATATTCATATGTCGACAGAGATGCAGTTTATGATTGCTTTAAGATATCTAAAAACAACCCTAAAAACGTCTCTCGAAGCATTACAAAAGAGATGGCGTATAACTCACTGCCTGAAACGAAACGTCCTATAACAAAAAATAATCGTCGAATTAGACTCTGTTCGGCTAAGAGCTTTAGAACACTCGTCAAGACCAAAGAGCTTCTAATAAAGAAAAACCGTGAAAGTAAAGGGATCCCACAAGGATCACCGATGAGTGGACTACTTTCAAATATTTACATGATTGATTTTGATATCAAACTAAAAAATTATACTAAATCTTTAAACGGGAAATACTATCGTTACTGTGATGATTTACTTTGTATTTTACCAATTAATGAGCACATAGAAATCATACAAACGGCGTCAAACCTTGAAAATTTTGTATATGATCTAGCCAATGAATTCAAACTTGATGTTAATAAAAAGAAGACAGAAAAATATGCTTTCATGCCTGATAACATCCTTCAAGCAAAGTATCCCAACAAAACAGAAAAAAATAGGGAGAATTTAACAAAAAGAATCGCATGTGCAAGGATAGCAGGAACAGAACTTATCTATTCTCGATTACAATATCTCGGTTTTAAGTTTGACGGGGAAAACGTAACCATTCGATCTTCTTCTATGTCTAGATATCAGAAAAAACTGAAACGTGGGATAAAATATCATCTCCAACTAAAAAGAAAGTATGACCCAACAGGCTCACTTAAACGCCAAAAATTACGTGAACTATACAGCCATGTCGGAGAAAGTAATTTCCCTACTTATGCTTATCGCTCAGCAAAAACAATGAAGTCTCCAGCGATTAGAAAGCAATTAAGCAGACACCAAAAAGAAATTAACTTTCAAATAAAGACTATTTCTAAAAGAATTAAAATCGATCCATAACTTTAGACTTTACATTATCCCCAAGCTATCACTTGAGTGCTTGGGGATAAGCTAAAGTTTGTGAATCAATAGTACTCTTCTATATAACCGTACGCTTTGGCGAACAACTCTTTGTCTTTTCCTAAACCAAACTGAGCAAGCGTCAGTAACAATGCCTTTTGAATCTCTCGTGGGCCACTGTTCGAGCTCTGCCAACCTTTAAAGCGTTTGGCTTTTACAATTTTGTCTATCTGCTCTACTACATCGCCGATTAGCTTAGGCGTGCTTTCTGGTCGAGTTTCTAAGAACAGTTTTGTTAGTGCTTGTTTGTTATCTTCTTGAGTTACTGGTGAATCGCCAGTTTCACGCTCGGCTTGCACAGTATCTTTTGCGGTATCAAGCAGCCCTTTTAACCAATCGATAGCTTTAATGACACCAGCTTCATAGTCCTGACGAAGCTTTTCTAAACGCTCACCGAGAGCAATGAACTTCGGATTACCGCTACCACGCAGGCGCCCCATTAGATCGATTTCTAACTGGCTTGCGCGCTTCTCTTGCTCTTTTTCCGTCAAGGTGAAAATAGCGTGCTCATCCATCACCAGTTCATCAATATCATCACGAATACGATTAATATCAGTATGTTCGTGAATCATCTTAATGGTTTCTGGACCTAACGCAGCCCACACGAGAGAGCCTGTTTGCCCTACAGGGCGGACAGATTCATAGATTTGAACCAACCATTTATAGTCAGCTCGATAAGGGGTTAAGAACGCATCTGGGTTAATCGCAGACCATAACTTAGCTAATACACCAAAAGAGGCTGCAAACTCGTCTCGCTTTTCGTTCGTCGGTAAGCAAGCTTGCGCTGCCATAATACCTTCAAAGCCTTCCAAGGTTCTGTCGACGTTAGGAAAGAAGCTTAAACACTTGTCTAACTGAGCTGGCAAAAGCTCTTTAAAAGCCTCAATACCTTCTACCACGCCATCGATCTCTTCAGGATCATAAGCAAGTGCGGTGCGCAGGTTCTCAAATACGCCAAGGTAATCAATGATGAGGCCCATTTGCTTGCTAACATTGTCCGTCTCGTACAAACGGTTAGTACGACACATTGCCTGCAACAAGGTATGGTCACGTAATGGCTTATCTAAGTACATGCAGTAGCAGATAGGCGCATCGAATCCGGTCAAGAGTTTTGCGGTGACAATTAGCAATTGAAGTGGTTGTTTTGGATCTTTGTAATCTTCAATCAAGCTCTTCTGCTTTTGATCATTACCATCAATCTCTTGCCAACGTTCAAAGTCTGATTCGATGATAGGCAGCTCAAGGTCTTGCTTCCATTTACGCCAGTCCTTGTTAACCTTGCCCTTTTTACTTGCGTCTTCATCTTTGATTGGTGCTTGGTCGACGTTCATGACTACTTCTACCGCATCAAAGCCTAGTTTCTTACCGAGTAAATAATACATCTGAACACAGGCATCTCGGTCATAGACCACAACCATGCCTTTCATCTGCTTCGGCTTTACATGGCCTACAAAGTGATTGGCAATATCTTCACTTACTGCCTTCATGCGTTTAGGCGCCTTCAACATAATCGCTAAGCGGCCAGCACGTTTAGACAATGCCATTTTCTCATCATCGTCTAGATCATTGTCTTTGACCATTTGCTCAAAGGCTTCATCAATCGCAGCACGGTCCACACGAAGCTCAGCCAAACGTGGCTCGAACTTGACCGCATTGGTCGCTTTATCTCGAATGGATTGCTTATAGCTGTAGCGGTTCATGTAGCGCCCTTCATCCTCTTCAGCACCAAAGAGTTTGAAGGTATTGCGGTCAATACCAGAAATCGGTGTACCAGTTAAACCATAGAAGTGAGCATGAGGCAGCGCCCAGCGCATTTTATCGCCGAGGGAGCCTTCTTGAGTGCGGTGCGCTTCATCCACCAGCACGATAATGTTGTCACGACTGTTTAAACCGTTTTCATTGCTCTCATCGACTTCGACATCTTTAAACTTGAACACGGTGGTGATCAAAATGCCGCGACTATCTTGTTCAATATGCTCACCAAGCTTTTTACAGCTTTGTACTTTGATGAGGTTTTTAACATCCGCTCCACCAAAGGTTTCATTGATTTGGCTATCGAGATCTCGACGGTCTACCACAATTAACACGGTTGGATTTTTCAACTTGTTATCCGCACGGAGCATACGAGCGGCATAGAGCATAAGTAAGGACTTACCCGAACCTTGGAAGTGCCAGATAAGCCCTTTCTTCGGATAGCCTTTTTTTACACGTTCAACAATTTGCTTTGCGGCTTCAAATTGCGGATAACGCGGTAAGATTTTAATGCGTTTAGGTGACGTGTCTTTACCTGTCTTCACCGTTGAGAACAACGCGAATGATTCTAGCATTTGCAGCAAGGTTTCTGGGTTTAACAAACCTTCACAGCTATCAAGTACGGTAGCTAAGCTAGCTGGAATCTCATCTCGCTGATCGGTTTTATGCCATGGTCCCCAGTCTTTCACTCGCGCATTGATTGCACCATAAGCAAAGGTGCGTCCTTCAGAAGCAAAGCACAGAAGGTTTGGCACGAAGAACGGCTCAACATTTTTCCAATAATGCTTTTGACCACCCATAAAATCGGCTGCGCCATCTTGCCAGGTGACACTTGGACGAGTCGCTGATTTTACTTCCCCCACCACCAGCGGGATACCGTTCACATAAAGAACGATATCGAAGAACACCTCTGTCGCGGCAATGAAGTGAACCTGTTGAGAAACAACAAAGTGATTGTTTTCAGGGGTATCAAAGTCAATCAGCTTGATAGTGATATGATCACCATTTTCACCAAACGGTAGGCTTTTATCTGCCATCAACCATTCATGGAAATTCTCGTTAGCTTTCACTAAGCCCGTGTGCTTAGCTTCCAACATTAAGCCACGAAGTTTGTAGATCACTTCATCGGCGTAATCGGGATTGTTGCCAATATCAGGGTTTAACGAACAAAGTGCGTCTTTAAGCCAGGTATCAACGAAGATATCGTGAGTTTGCTTAGGCAAGCTCTCACCATGACAGTAATTCCACTTTACTCCGCTTAAGCCTTTTAGGCGGTCAATAATTCCATTTTCTGTGACGGTTTGTTCGTTAAACATATTACCCTCTAACTAAAATACTCTGACTTTAGGTTTTCAAGAACTGACATTGAATCATGCTTCTGCGATACAACTGACTTAATGTTTTCATCAAAGAGTCTCAGTAGAGTATCGGTTTCGGCTATCTCATCTATCGGCGGTAGTAAAATCGGCAAGCTTTTTAAGCTCCCTGGATTTATGTTTGCTTGACTAACACCAGGTGTAGCAAATGCCTTTAATCGATACTGAACCAGAGGCAGATTCAAATACTGATTTAGATAAAAAGGCGAAACTTGCGATTCATCCACAACTAATCGAATGAGGTACGATGCAAAGAGATACTTATCGTCAAGCTCAAAAATACCAGTTCTCCCCACCCACTCCATACTATTAGTTCGATTGAAGACCAAATCACCTTTGTTCAGAGTATATTTTTCCGCATCTCCGTAACCTGAAGATAAGTACTTCATATCATTTGGATCTACATACCCATTGGTTATATTCATCATTCTCAAAACAGGATACTCACCTTCCTTTTCCAAAGCTTCTGAAAGACCGTATTGAGTATCAATCAAAACATCACCAATAGTAGTTAGCCTCCACCTTTTGGGAATATTTGCCTCATCCGGCTTCATGAATATCTGGCGATACCAGTTGCCTTTTAGCATCCTATCGTAAGCAAGCTTCGTCTTAATCTTGTAAATATCAGCATGTAATAAGTCTATTCGATCAAAGCATTCTTGAGCTTTATCAATAACCTCAAGGCAGCGAGACATTTGCTGTTTGTCAGGCAAGATAATTTCAAGCTCTTTTAGCACAGAAAATTTTGTTCTGGGTGATAATGATCCAGAAGAGTTCTGTATAGCCCAGTTCCACATTACTTTAGATTGAATAATATGCGGCAATAATTCTTTATCGGTTAAGTTGGACTTAGCCTCCATAACTATTATGTCACCAGAACAGATCCCATCAAATTCAGCAATCGCGGCCTTTTTTAAATATGGACGGCGTTTACCAAACAAAATCTGGCCTTTCTTAAACACTCGAGTAAAGCTTGGGTTATCTTCAGCAATCATCCCCCAACGCTTTATCTTAAGCGAGCCCGAATCTAAGTGCTCTAACCCTATGTAACGCTCATAACCATCACCAATAGGATCTTTGGTCGTTAGCTTTACTTCTTTACAGATATCACCGAATTTTACAGTTTGCTTATCAGTCATCTTTCTTTACCTCGTAACCTAACTGCTCGAGGCTATTTAATAGTTTGTTGGTTTGCTTCTTCAGTTGTACTCGGCTCATTTTCCATGACTCAATAGCATGTTCGATATCATGTACTTCCTCACTAACCTTCGCTTTCACGTAAAGTGGAATAGATAAGTTGTATTGGTTTTCACTGATAGTGTTTAAATCAGCCAGCGCAGTAATACTACTTTGGTTGTCTGGTTGGAAATAAGCTTCACAAAGCACATCCAAATCATCACCAGATAAACGACTATGGGCACGCTCGCGAGTTACATGCTCTACACCATTGATAAAGAGAATCTTGTTTTTACGCTCAACTGGCTTATTGCAGTTAAGCACCACTACGCACGACTCCATTGGCGAGTTGTAGAACAGATTTGGCCCAAGCCCTATCACCGCTTCAATGATGTCAGATTCAATCACCTGCTTACGAATTGCTTGCTCAGAATCACGGAACAGAACACCGTGAGGCCACAGCATAGCCGCACGACCAGTATCCGATTTTAAGCTTTTGATGATATGGGTATAAAAACCGTAATCAGCACAACCTTGTGGTGGCACCCCGTACATATTGCGCCCATACGGGTCAGCCGCGAACTTTTCACGGTTCCACTTTTTGATGGAGTACGGCGGGTTAGCAAAGATGACATCGAACTGTTTTAGTTGATCGTTCTCGATAAACTTTGGGTCGCCTAAGGTATCGCCGCGCATGACATCGAACTCTTCAATGTCGTGTAGGAACATGTTCATACGTGCAATGGCAGATGTTAGCAAGTTTACTTCTTGGCCATACAAATGAACACCGCGCCACTGTTGTCCATTGGTTGAAGACTCCTCCCCTTGCGCACGTAAATCCATCACGGCATTAAGCAGCATACCGCCTGTACCACAAGTTGGGTCGTACGCACTCTCACCCGGCTTAAGCTTCATGATACGGGTCATCAAATGCACAACGGTACGGTTGGTATAGAACTCGGCTGCAGTGTGCCCTGAATCATCCGCAAACTTCTTGATCAGGTATTCGTAAGCCTCACCCAAGTCATCTTGAGCAACAGACTTAATGCCTAGTGGGATTTTGCTGAAATGCTGAATAAGGTCTGACAGCAAGTGATCCGGTAGGCGTTCCTTGTTGGTCCATTGCGCATCACCAAATACACCGTGCAAACGCTCGTTCTTTGCTTCAATCAAACGCAGTGCATTTTGAATCGCTTCACCAATGTCTTTGCTGGTATTACGAACTTTCTCCCAGCTTGCTTCCTCTGGAATATCGAAACGGTGGTACATCGACATCGCTGCATATTCGGCATCACCTTCGTGCAGCTCAAGTGCTTCGTTATACTCTTCTAGATATACATCCGACAGACGCTTAAAGAACAGCAGTGGGAATACATACTGCTTGTAATCAGACGCATCAATTTGGCCACGCAGGAACTCGGCAGCACCCCACAGTAGGTCTTCTAATTTGTTTTTATTCATAGCGAGCGGTAATCCAAATATTCTAATTCCTCGAGCTTAAAGTTGATATACTGACCTTTACAGTGCGGACTGACTTCACTAGCAATAAAAACCAATCTTGGCTTTTTATCCACTTGCTCATTTAGTTTTTTTTCTTGAAACAAACGATAAAATGTTTCTGCAATTTGGTTTCTTGAAATGAAGAAGCATGGGCGAGTATTAACATCTTCGAAGTGAAGCTTATTTGCAAAAACAACTCTAAACCCTGTAGAGCATTCATTAAACCAAGCTTTACCATAATAGATTCTAAATTCATCAACAAAATCATTTAGGTTCTGTCCGTCAATTTCCACAAACAAATCTTGAATTGGCATAGTGCCAATTTCAGGCAATTGAACAATAATGTTTTCATTATTTAGAAATGAATCAACCATCGACGATAGAACTTTAGAAGTTTGCTTCTTTCTCTTACCTTCTTCTCCATCCTCATTTTCAGGCCTAGGTCGCCCTCTAGTCACGAATTCCTCTTCCGCTAAACTATCTTGTTCAATAGGCCTTTTTGTACTGTGCGGACGGAGGTTTAACCTCACGGCATTAGATATGTATTCATCTTTTTCAGAATAAATATCGGTATATTTAGTTTTCTTTCTTTTAGTTTCTGAAATGTCTTTACCTATTAAACATTGCTCTGAATGGTCTTCAACAACTTTGTAGTAAGGCTCTACTTTCCGTTTCGCTTTTGGTCTATCTAAATTGGCGCATGTAACCGCCGCATTGCAGTTATCATCTGGACATTCGAATTTAAACTTAGAAGTTATCTTCCCATCACGATATTTACGGTCCGCATCTACAGGTGAAACTTCCTGTTTTAGTTCTAAGGAATAGGCTTTCTCTAATTTCATATATCAAACCCCTCTTTGATTAACAAGATTTCTAACTCTTGCTCAGCGGCCTCTAAGGCTGCTAATTTTTGCTGGAAATCTTTCAATGCTTCTTCAACGGTAATGGTTTCTTCTTCTAGCGGCTTTTGTACATAACGAGCGATGTTCAAGTTGAAATCGTTCTCTTCAATCTCGCTATGTGGCACCCAACGTGCAACACCTTCAATGTCGTCTGCCTTCGGCCCTTTGGTGCGCATGTTCTGATAGATGTCGTAAATCTCATCAGCTTGAGGCTCTGACAAGGTGTTTTGCGCTCGACCTTTAGTAAAGATCTCTTCCGCATTCACAATCAGAACATGGTCTTTATGCTCTTCTGGTCTTGCTTTACGCAATACGAGAATACAAGCAGGGATACCTGTACCGTAGAACAGGTTTGAAGCCACGCCGATTACCGCCACGATGCGGTTCTCTTTTAATAGTTTGGTTCTAATTTTACCTTCGGCACCACCACGGAAAAGCACACCATGTGGCAGCACTACCGCCATTCGCCCTTCATCATTCAATGAAGCAAACATATGTTGCACCCAGGCGAAATCCCCGTTGGTTTTTGGTGCTAAGCCAAAGCTTGCTCGGCCATAAGGATCACTTGTCCAATAGTCGTAACCCCACTCTTTTAAGCTAAATGGTGGGTTTGCGATTACGCAGTCAAAGTTTTCTAGTTGGTCATTTTGCAAAAACTTAGGATCACGAAGTGTATCACCACGTACGATTTCAAAGTCTTCTTGTCCGTGTAGGAACAAGTTCATTCGAGCAATCGCTTCGGTAGTCAGGTTCTTCTCTTGACCTTTGATTTTTAGAAGACGTGGGTCACCACCGTTCTCTTTAACATGGTGAATGGTTTCAAGCAGCATACCGCCTGTACCACAAGCCGGGTCATATACACTCTCGTTCGCCTGTGGGTCTAGAATATTAACCATAAGACGAACAATGGTACGTGGCGTATAGAACTCACCTGCTTTCTTGTTTGCTTTATCAGCAAAGCGCTTGATGAGATATTCGTAAGCACGGCCCATATCATCATTACGCACACTCGATACACCAAGGTTAACCTTGTTGAAATGGTTGAGTAGTGTCGATAGCAGTTCGTCTGATAGACGCTCTTTGTTGGTCCAACTCGCGTCACCAAAAATTCCATGTAGCTGTGGGTTTTCTAGCTCAATACCACGGAATGAATCTTTTAGGGCTTGGCCGATATCCTTGGTTTCTGCAAACACATCTTTCCAATGACAGTTAGCTGGAATTTGAATGCGGTGAAACATATCGCCTTTCGCAAGCTCTTCATCATCCACTTGCTCCATCGCTTCTTCGAATTCTTCATCGTAAACATCACAGATGCGCTTAAAGAACAAGATTGGGAAGATGTAGGTTTTGTAGTCTGAAGCGTCAATTGGTCCCGTAATGATGTGGGCCGCATGCCAAAGGTGCGCTTCTAAGTCTTTGAGATTTATTAATGTCATTGCTTGCTCTTATTCTCTTCTATCCACGTTTCAAGATCTTCACGTTTGAAACGCCAAGAACCGCCGACTTTGAAACCAGGAAGCTTTCTTTCGCTTGCTAACCTATATGCTGTTTTTTCGGCCAACTTCAGATAAGCAGCCACCTCTTTCAAGGTCAAAATTTGGTCTACCATTCAGAGTGTTATCTCATGTTGGTTTTATTCTTTAGAATTGATGGTGAGAGAATATGGGAAAATTGGGGAAGCGGCAATGATCTAAGCCTGATTATGCAATCAATTGTCCTTTAAAGAATCAAAAAAATCTCAGATATATTTCATCTTGTGTAGAAGCCCATTTACTATATGGAATCAAAGCTATGCACAAACAAAACGACTATGTTGTTCATACTCCAATGACAGCAAACCAAGTATTAGAAAAAGCCGCAGAGATTGTCGCTACTCGATATTTACGTGGTGATGTGTTTACCAATCCACAGGCAACGAAAGAGTTCCTACAATACAAAATGGCTAGCTATGAACGTGAAGTGTTTGCTGTATTACTGCTAGATAACCAACATCGGCTTATTGAGTACAAAGAGTTGTTCTTTGGCACCATTGATGTGGCAAGTGTTTATCCGAGAGAGGTAGTAAAAGAGGCATTTAACTGCAATGCTGCTGCGGTGATCTTTGCTCATAACCTTTCTTTTTTCCACCAGCATTAAAATGAGACATAAACAATACACTTATCCGTAATTCCTCACCACAACCTAATAAGCCAACTACAGATAATTAAGCGCAACAAACCTAACAGTAACTAAGCGAATAAAATATATGCCCTACCTATGCCCATTCCCACCGACGATATAGCTTTTAATTTGAAGACGAACACATAACCAATACAAAAAAGTTACCCGTAATACAATTCCAATTCATAGCATTATATTTCCCTCCTCACGCAACATAAAATGCGGCCTCGCTGATTACCTCACACATAAAACTTATCTAAAACATATTTTCATTAAGGGATAAATATTGAAAGTATCAACTCTTGCTCTTGCGATATTATCAACGCTACTGCTATCTGCTTGTGGAGGTGGTGGTGGCTCTGATTCAGATAACATAACCACTAGCCCAACTCGAAGTATTCAAGGTAAAGCCATTGATGGTTATGTCAAAGGTGCCACTGTCGGTTTGGATTTAAACTTTAACGGTAAATTGGATGCAGGAGAACCAACAACAATCACAGGCGACAATGGTGCGTATATTTTAGATATCAAATCAAATAGCGATGCTTCTTGTGCTGACTATGTACCCACGATTGTTGATGTTCCTGTTGGTGCTATCGATGAAGACCTTGGTGTTGTCGAAACGGCATATACCATGACAATCGCGCCCGCGATATTCATACCTAGTGACAAGGATATTCGTGATATCACGCCGCTAACAACGATACTTTGGGATAATATTCAACGAGATCTCGAAACCAGTAATCTAGGAATGCTTAGCTGCTCAACTATTCAAGATCAATCTGAAACTCGCGAGCGTATCAGTGGGATGTTGAAAGAGCAGGAGTACCGTTTACAGCTTCGCTTCAACGTACCTGTAAAAGAGCTATACAGTGATTTCATTGCATCCGGTAATACAGAGTTAGCTTCTAGCGCTGCTAACCTTGTAAAGGGAATGCAGTTATCTTATGAAGAAACACGTGTAATGTTACAAGATCCAAATGTGGTATATGCAGACGTTGAGTATATGCAAGGGCATTGGAACCACATGATGGAAGACGAAACTAACTCTACTCATTGGCATCGTGTAACAAGAGTCCAATACAAAGACAAATCAACCACCGCACGTATCGAACGCATGTCAGATGACTTAACCACTGTAGTTAAAACAATGGAAGATTCAATGAAGCGCGAACGGACTGAACGCGGCCTTACATTGCTTGAAAACTTTGCGATTGAACCTGACGGCTGTAACTCTGTGATTGAAGTGGTACAAGCATCGACTGATGGCTACGGTTTACGTAACCAACATCATGCTGCTGACATTACCTCTTTGCAGGACTGCCAAGATGTAACGAACTCGACGTCGTTAACCGCTCAAACTATTTTAACTTTCCGTACGAATGGCCTAGAGCACATCGGAAAAATAGACGAAGGTGGGCAATTTAGGTTCGATGAGAAAGATATATATACCAATCGCGATTTGGCGTTAGCTTTTGAAACAATGTCCCCTGAGGACTTAGATCAATACAACTACATTTCTCAAGACTTTACCGATTCATTTACACACAACTCAACATCGGCACTACGTAACCAAGCAACCAATCTAGAAGATCGTTACATCTGGATTGACCGCGATCTCACTCAAGGGCTATGGAGTAAGATAATTCAATTTAAATCAGGTGTTTACGAAAACTATTGTTCTGACGATGGTACTACGTGGACACCAACAGATGTTATAAGTAAATGCATGAATAGCTCTGTAGAATAAACAATAAAACAGATAATTATTTCATAAGATCAACGTGAACTAATTACAAACATTTAAAAGGCGACTTCTTAGGAAGTGGCCTTTTTTGTATCTGATTTTGTCATTTCTTTTCTTATTTTCTTAACGCAAAGAGCATCGAAATATTGAACGCCTGAGTGTTAAAGATCCTGACTGCCATTACCCTTTTATTTCAATAACAGAGCCAGATCTCGTCCCCCCCTAAACTAAAGCTATTCTTTATCTTCTCCCGTTAACCTCGATCTAAACATCTGTTTAAAAATAATCGTTCAACCTAATAGGTTTAAGCTATTGAATGTATCGGCTATAACGATTTCCTAAATTTTGCTGTTTTAACAATAATGGCTTCAGAGATTTGATTTGCACTACAGTATAAAAACTTAAAATTATAGTTAAAAGGATTCCATCATGATCAACACAGAAATCAAGCCATTTAGCGCAACAGCTTACAAAGAAGGCAAATTCGTAGAAATCACTGAGAAAGACGTTTTAGGTAAGTGGGCGGTATTCTTCTTCTACCCTGCTGACTTTACTTTTGTATGTCCAACTGAGCTTGGCGATCTAGCTGACCATTACGCAGAGCTTCAAGAGCGCGGCGTTGAAGTATTCTCTGTCTCTACAGATACTCACTTCACTCACAAAGCATGGCACGACAGCTCTGACACTATCGGTAAAATCAACTACTACATGGTAGGCGACCAAACGGGTAATATCACAAATAACTTCAATGTTATGCGTGAAGGTCAAGGTCTTGCAGACCGCGCTACTTTCCTAATCGATCCACAAGGTGTTATCCAAGCAATGGAAATCACTGCTGAAGGTATCGGTCGTGAAGCTGATGATCTAATGCGTAAAGTGAAAGCAGCACAATATGTTGCAGCACACCCAGGTGAAGTTTGCCCTGCAAAATGGAAAGAAGGCGAAGCAACACTTACTCCTTCTCTAGACCTAGTAGGTAAGATCTAATCTTCTTTACCTTTGATAATAATGAGTGATTTTATTCTCTATATAGATTCACTTATTACTTATCCTACTTTTAAATAATTCACTTATTTAAAAGTAATAAGGCATCAAGCATAAACGTCATGTTTGGTGCCTTATTCATTCAAATACCTTCAAACATATTTAAGCCTTTTTATATAGGCGATATGTCGTATAACAGTAGATCCGCATTCTTTATCTGCTGTTAAGCCGTAAATAAATTAAAAAGGCGAGATTATGTTAGAACAAAGCATGAAGCAGCAATTAAAAGCGTATTTAGAAAATTTAAAAACAGATATCCAACTGGTATTAAGTTTAGATGATAGTGACACTGCACAAAAACTGCATGAGCTTGCTCACGAGATCGCAGAACTAAACGATAAAGTGAGTGTTATTGAAGATAATAATGCCAGTGTACGTAAGCCTGTAATGCAAGTGGTTAACCCAACCAAACAGACCTCAATGAGCTTTGCCGGTCTTCCAATGGGACACGAATTTACTTCATTGGTATTGGCGCTACTACACAGCGGTGGTCACCCAATGAAACTAGAGCAAGCGGTTATCGACCAAATCGCAGCTTTAGATCAAGATATTGTTGTTGAAACCTTTATTTCATTATCTTGCCAGAACTGTCCTGATGTTGTGCAAGCGTTCAACATGATGGCAGCGATTAACCCACGTATTAAAGCAACCATGATTGATGGCGCAGCTTTCCAAGACGAAGTCACTGAACGTAATATCATGGCAGTACCGACTGTTTATGTGAACGGTGAAGTCTTTGGTCAAGGCCGTATGTCGCTTACTGAAATTTTAAATAAGTTAGACACGGGCGCTGCTAAAAAAGTAGCGGCAAGCCTAACCGAAAAAGCCCCATTTGATGTATTAGTTGTCGGTGGTGGCCCAGCGGGTGCATCTGCTGCAATCTACGCGGCACGTAAAGGCATCCGTACTGGTGTTGTTGCTGAGCGCTTCGGCGGTCAGGTAATGGATACCATGTCTATCGAGAACTTTATTTCTGTTAAAGAAACCCAAGGCCCTCGTTTAGCGGCAAGCCTTGAAGAGCACGTAAAACAATACAACGTTGATATTATGAGCGAGCAGCGTGTTAATCACATTGTTGAAGCTGCTGATACTGAAGATGGTTATACGCACGTTTATCTAGAAAGCGGCGCAATGCTAAAAGCACGTAGCGTGATCATCAGTACTGGCGCTCGCTGGCGTGAAATGAATGTTCCTGGTGAACAAGAGTATCGCAATAAAGGTGTGGCTTACTGTCCTCACTGTGACGGTCCATTATTCAAAGGCAAGCGCACAGCCGTTATCGGTGGTGGTAACTCAGGTATTGAAGCGGCGATTGATCTTGCGGGTATTGTTGAACATGTGACTGTGCTTGAATTTGCTGACACATTACGTGCTGACCAAGTGTTGATCAATAAAGCAGAAAGTATGCCTAACATCGACATTATTAAAATGGCACAAACGACAGAAGTGGTTGGCGATGGTACTCGCGTTACAGGTATCAGCTACAAAGATCGTAACACGGATGAAATCAAACACATCGAACTTGCCGGTATTTTTGTTCAGATTGGTTTAGTGCCAAACACTGAGTGGCTAAAAGAATCCGCCGTTGCATTAACACCACGTGGTGAGATTGAAATTGGTGCTCACGGTAATACTAACGTTAACGGTATTTTTGCAGCCGGTGATGTTACAACAGTTCCTTACAAACAAATTATTATTGCAATGGGTGAAGGTGCTAAAGCAAGTCTAGGGGCATTTGATTACTTAATTCGCACCCCTGCACCCAATAATAAATAGTATAACTATTAATTTTTAAGGCCGACTCGAAAGAGTCGGCCTTTTTATTATAAAAAATTAATTATTTAACTTAAGGGAATAGTGTTTATTAAACAATGCTTTTTCTATTTTACTTACATGCCAGAAGTTTTTGTTTTTAACTTTCCCAAAAAGTACATCATTTAATTCAGTTGTATGCCAATACTTTGGATCATTAAACTCTTTATCAAGATTAAGTTCCTGATATTCATCATTAGCTTTTAATGGTTCATCCGTAACACAAGCCAGACCTTGATAGTTTAACAATTTCGTCATTCCATAATGTTTAGCTACCATTTCATCCATAGTGAGGTTAAGTTGCCAAATAACATAATCTCTGGGACCATCTGATGCCAAATATAGTTTTTTTGATAAAGATGCTAACTTATCAGCATCATATAAGTATTGCCATAATTCACTATACTCATCTTTCGTTGCTAAATGGTTATTTAAAGGGCAAAGGCTTCTAATTCCCCATCCATTTGCTTCTCTATCTAAAAGCCTATCACTGAGAATAGTAAACGTTTTATTTTTTATCTTATATTGCTTCGATGTTGTTAGTTCAAACTTACTTATTTTCTTAGTGGCAATGAATTTTAAATCACTCGATATAGCTCTTAAAAATAGAGGACACTTAGGGGCATCATCATAATGGATAACAACAGAGTCATTTTCATAAGAGTCATAATATTCAAGAGAGTAGTTCCATTGACAAGACGTTAAAACATCAAATTTTACATTTTTTAATTCAGCGCCTGTATTAGATAAAAATTCGATGTTAATTGTATTATCATCTATAAATTCAGTTTCTAATAATAATTCAGGAATAGGATTTAAAGGTAATTGCGTTCTCTCAATATCAGTTAGATCATTTGAAACGAGGCTTGCTGAAAAATAATCAGCAAAACCATATGTCATACCACTCGAGTGCCCATAACCAAAGCCATGAGCAATTTCATGATACCAAGTCGTGTAAGCTGAATTAGTAAAATGTCTGTACTTACTATACTCAGGTTTAGTGTACTTGTAGTAAATCGAAGCCCACCCACCTGTCGTTGTTTCAAATAACGATAAGTTTGGCGTACTTCCCCCTCCAACGCCTTCTGCTTTATATTCATTTCTCATCACTTTTAATGTTAATCGGTGACCTTCTGCACCAAATCGCATTAAATTTCTTTGTGAAATAGGAAGTAAATCGTCACTATAATTATCACAGTTTTCATTATTTAAACTGCACCGTCGTTCAAAAAAAGCATCTTTTTCTTTTGTATAATTAAATGTATTCGCCAATAAGTGCATATTAGCTAAATAGACCTCAATAATTTTTCTTTCTACTTCATCAGGTAAAGAATAACACGTTGTACCGTCACCTTCTTTTTCAGAACATAAATCTTGATAAGGCCCCATAATCATTTGAGGATTAAACATTTTAGTTTGACTTTCAAGTTTAATATCTGCTGGAGATACAGAATAAAAATCGAGTACACCAGAACTATATGGTGGTAATTGTTGTGATAATTGTATTAGCACTATATTACCGTCAAACTTAACAGAAACCATTTTTAAAGGTAATGATGTTTTATTATCTATGTGCCAGTAGCCATCAATATAATTGAAATATATATCTGTGAAGTTAAATTTATTGCTCGGTTCATTGTTTTCTATATTAGTGATAACAGCATCAACTATCGGTGTTTTTTTTGGTGATACCAGCAAGTTTGTCTCAGTATATTTTACATTTTCATATTTTATCGATGTCAACGGTTCCTTTTCAAATAAAGCTTCTATTTCACAATCATTATTTACGCTATCAATGGCATATAATTCACCTTTTAACTCGCCATTACATCCTTTTATAGAGATAAGCTTATTAAATTTACTTGGGGAAATAGTTACATTAGTTTTTTTATCTTTTTCTATATGAAAATCTGATGGTAACAACTCACCATCACCCTCAATTTTAGACGTTACGTGATATTTTTTCTTCTTAAATTCAGCATTAATGTTACAGCTACTTATATCATTAATAATATAATGTTCATTATCAAGGTAACCGTTACAGCCGGAAATTTTATGTAATATATATTGAGTATTATCTTTTATAATAAATCGGTTTTCTTTATCAAATACTAATAAATCTGAATGAGGAACGTTTACACCATCAACTGAAACAAGTAGGTTAATATCTTGTTTTTTTTCATTTTGATCCGGTATCGGAAGCGTCTCATCTCCTTCAATATTCTCATCAACAACTGTTGAATCTTCAGGCTGAGGAAAAACATTATCTTTCATGTCTTCATCAACAACCGTTGAACCTTCAGGCTGAGGAGAAACATTATCATTTATAACGGGAGGGTTTTCTGGGGGTAATGCATCATTACTGTCAACAACGTCTTGCTCATTAGGGCGTGCAAAAGACTCTACATCAGATAAAGGTCCAATATTACTTTTTTCATTATCTTCCTTACAACCAAACATAGCCAAAAGCATAATTGAAACCACTATATATCTCATCAACTATTCCCTTAATCAATACAATTCAACCAATAGCATACACGCTACGCACCTAGGCGCATAATGAAGTGATAGTGTACTCGATGATTCCTTAGCTCAACCTCTCATCTACAACTTAAATATTGATTTTATTTAAATTATCATGGCAGTCTTTGTTGATATTCAAAATTCCTTCTATGATGATAATCGCACTTACACTTATTCCAAGAGAGAATAGTCAAGTTCTTTAATATTAAATATCTATTAATAAACACAATACCGATTAAATACCTACAAACACTAACCAATGCGGTTATTAATATCCATTTCAAATAAAATATGCACCAGAATACATATCAATCCTTAATGAGACATCATGAAAACCAATCAAATTTATTAATATAATTATTTTAATCAATACCTTATAATCACTAACCACTATTACAGTGACATTTCATGCAGTATTAGCGATATTCTCTTCTAGTTACTTTTTTTTAATCGCGCATTTTGTCCCTTTTTTTACCCATATTTCCCTCAGGGTATATTTCTTTACCTAGATAAATCTCACTTTTGTTGCTTAAGGGATTCCTTTATTACAATAATAAGTAAACTCAATTATGACTTTTAAGAATGCCCTTTTGCATTCACCTTATTTTAAAGCAGGAAGCTAATGTTATGGAATATTTAGAGAGAATTAAGCGTTTAGCTAAGGTTCAAGGTATTAGCCAAAAACAACTTGGCGAAGCTCTAGATCTTCAACAAGGCACGATGAGCCGTAAACTATCCGGCAAGTACGGCATTGAAGTTCGTGAACTAGAAAAAATTGCAGATACATTAAATACCTCTATTGGTTATATTTTAACAGGTCAGGTCGATACAGGTACTCAAGCAACAACAACAATCAGTACTGAGTTAGATAGTGCCGCGACATGCACTTACATCCCTGTTATTCACCGTAAAGACTTTTCAGCATATAACGACGGTAGCTCTGTCGAGGTGATCAGCAAGCGCGCGATCCCCCAGCACCTAGAGCGTGAAGAGTGTTTAGGCCTGTTAATCGATAACGAAAATATTTCACAATGTGCGCCTGTTGGTAGCTATGCGCTAGCGACAAAAAAAGCCGATTACCGTCCAAAGCAACCTGTTTTTGCTTCTGTTCGTGGTAGTGAGCCTGATTTTTACCATATGACGCAACTCGCTGATGGTGTTGTATTCTCTACATCACAACCTGATTTTCCTAACTTATTCGTTAATAACGATGAGTTTCAAATTCACGGTTACATCATCCAATCTGATTGGGCTTACGATCGCCTGTAATTATCAGAAAACATCGAATATACGAAAGCCTGCGAGAAATCGCGGGCTTTTTTATTTTCCTTTTCCCGATATCATTTCAATAGTTTACCGACTCAATATCTTTCCAGTACACTGAGACGCATTCGATTTGATTTAGGTATTCACTCATGCAAACAGTTATGGTCGCTTCAACCAACCCAGCAAAAGTTGCTGCTGTACGCGATGCTTTCTCTCTCGCCTTTCCTCTGCTTTGTTTTAATGTTGAAGGTATTGCGGCCCAAAGTGGTGTTCGAGATCAGCCCCTTACCAATGACGAAACCTTGTTGGGCGCTCGAAATAGGGTAAAACACTGTCGTGAACAATGTCCTGATGCTAACTACATTGTGGGATTAGAAGCGGGGATTGACGACAAATTTACCTTTGCATGGATGGTGATAGAGCATGGCGGGCAATATAGTGAATCACGCTCAGCATCATTACCGTTACCGCCATTAGCCCTTGAGAAAATACAACAAGGCATGGAATTAGGTGACATTATGGATGAAATGTTTAACCAACAAAATGTGAAACAAAAAGGCGGAGCGATTGCGATGCTCACCAATGATTTATTAACGCGAAGCTCGGTTTATCAGCAAGCGTTAATCTTGGCTTTGATCCCTTTCCTTAATCCGCAATTGTTCTAATAAAAAATAGGATATTGTTGAAATAACAATATCCTATTTTCAACATGATTATTGCTCTGGTTTATTCTGCGCAAGAAAATTCGCTAACCATGCTTTTGTTTCATCATCCTGATGTTTTAACTCATTAGAACCTCGGGTGATTGTAGCAACACCGACCCCTAATAATTCACTGATCTTACGCTGACTACGTTCACCATTGAGTAATTCATGGACGATATTCACACGTGAAATTAATGCTTCTCGCTCATCATGAGTTAATAATACTTGGAATAACAACGCATCTCGCTCCTCTGCAGAAGCATGGCGGATCAAATCAAGTACATTCTGCCACTCGGTGAAGTCAGGGCTATCAGAAGTTGTTGTCATAGTTACCTCATCAGGTATGTCATCTTGCTGCAGTGTACCTTGATAATCTATCGACACCAAGATATCAGCCAGTAATTCTCGATATTACAAATAAGAAAAAGCCGAGTGTCACAACACTCGGCTTTTATGGTTAATCACGATAGTAAGTCACTGTTATTAATAACGGGCTTTTAACTCTTTCTGCGTTAATAACGGTGCCTTTTTACCCATTAGTTCATTGTAGTACACATCGAACATAAGCACATTTTGCACATAACCTCGGGTTTCATTAAATGGAATTTGCTCAATAAAGCTATACACATCTAACTTACCGTCGGTCTGTTTTCTCCACTGTTTTACGCGACCAGGCCCTGCGTTATACGAAGCAAAAGAATAAATACGATTATCGTCATTGTTATCTAGCATCATTTTTAGGTAGCCACTGCCTAAGCGAATATTAACGCCAGGATCAAATAAGCTTTCTTTACCAGCATAATCTCGGCCTAATTTCTTCGCTGTATGCGCTGCTGTTGCTGGCATTAATTGCATTAAACCACGCGCACCAACGTGTGATTGCGCATGAATATTTAAGGCACTTTCTTGTCGAGCTAATGCCATCATGGTAGATGTCGGTATACCACGTTTTTTACTAAAGAAGTCAAACCACCATTTATGCGCGAGTGGGAAACGAAGTGCCATATGATCCCATAATTTACCTGAAATCGTCGCCTGAACCGCTAAGTGATGCCACTTATGTTTTTCCGCATATACCGCTAACTCACGTTTAGTTTGTACCCCTTGTACTCTCGATAATAAGTAGCCCCATTCACGGTTTGCTGTTATTAGCCTATCAGTATCTATTAACTCACCAATACGTTTTAAGGTCTTAGTATAAGGTTGAATTAACTTAGTCGATGTTGGCCCTTTTTGATTAGGGTATACAATCGGCTTATGTAAGATTGTTGCAGCAGCAGCACTATAAAAATCACGCTCACCTAACAGTGATTGATAAATTTTATCGGCTTGCTTCTTTTGCCCTTTTTTCGCAAGTAGCTGCGCTTGCCAGAATGTCCAACGAGAGCTGTCTTTCGCCTCTTTTGGCAAGCGATTGATCCACGTTTGTACGCCGCTCCAATCCGCTTCCCGGATCGAATTACGAATACGACGTTCTAAAATACTCACGTTTTGGCTCGTTTTCAGTTTGCTATCACGCCATTTCGCTAACGCAGGATCACTGGTTGACATGAGTCGTGATGCCACCGCATCAGCCAATGCTTGCTTGGTGGCTTTATCAAAATGCTGGCCCGCAACCACTTGATTATATGAAGCAACAGCTTGCTTAACATCAGCACGCGCTAAGCGATAATAGGCCGCTTCAGTTAACGCTTGGTTGAACTTGGTCACTTTGCTCTGTTTAGCAAAATCAGCCACGCCTTGAGGCTTATCTAATAGCGCAAGAATTTTGTCGCCCGTGGCTTGTGAACTGCCTGTTAGTTGCTTATCAAGATAGGTAGCTAAACTCTTATTCCCTTTCTTAAACGCTAGCAACATACGATCAAGAATCAAGGTATTAGTACGTTTACCCGCAGCCGTCCATGCTTCTAATAATGGGTCACAAACCGCAGGTAATGTTCCCCCCGTCTCCCACAGTTTCTCTACTCCCGCCCATGCTTGGCTTGCATGACCGGTTTGGCTCTTAGCATAAAAGTAAGAACATTTTAGAGAAGTACTACTTGGCTCTGTTGGCTGCATCGATAGGAAGTCACGCCATTTCTCAGCCCCTGCAAGATCAGACAGGTAGTTACGCTGAATGGTTTGGCTAAAAGGCAATGCCTTATATTGGTTAACAAAGGTTTTTACTTGGCTAGGTGTTTTATTATCTAAGTCTTTATTAAAGAGACGGTATTCCAAGTAAGGGTATAGCGGATACCCACCTAATTTACTTTTGTTGGCATTAAATACCGCCATATTATTGTTATCAAACGCTGTTTGCGCCTGATCATACCAAGTACGCTGTTGCTCTAACGAGGCTGCCTGCACGGTAAACGTGCTAATCATGCCCAGTGATAACAGTGCAATCGAAAAAATATTGGGGGAAGTTGGAATGCGTGGCACTAGAAGCTCCATATCAAATAGATGAAAGTAGAATCCCAGTTGCTTGGGCTAAACGGTACCAGCAACTACATCTGAGACAATCATATTAGCAAATAATTCATAAGCCTATTCAGATAATGGAATAGCCTTTTGTTACATTTATGCGAAATCAACCTGCTTTTTTGAGTCAGTTTTTTTATTGCTCTCGCCACCAAATATAAACAATTCTGTTAAACTTCAGTCCAGAACAGGTAAAATATTCCCTTTCATTTTTTAAGTAGAGATCACACACGGATATGGCTGATTACGTCTATACCATGTCGCGAGTGGGAAAAATCGTCCCACCTAAGCGTCAAATTCTAAAAGATATTTCACTGAGCTTTTTCCCTGGCGCTAAGATCGGTGTCCTCGGTCTAAACGGTGCAGGTAAATCAACATTACTACGTATCATGGCGGGTATCGATACTGATATCGAAGGTGAAGCACGTCCACAAGCAGGCCTAAAAATTGGTTACCTACCACAGGAACCAATCCTAGACGAAAGTAAAACGGTACGTGAGATCGTTGAAGAATCAGTGTCTGATGTAAAAGAAGCACTGATCCGTCTTGACCAAGTATACGCAGCTTACGCAGAACCTGATGCAGATTTTGATGTACTTGCTAAAGAGCAAGGCGAGCTTGAAGCACTAATCGAGACCAAAGATGGTCACAACCTAGGTATGCAACTTGAGCGTGCAGCAGATGCACTTCGTCTTCCAGAATGGGATGCTGTGATTAAGAACCTATCCGGTGGTGAGCGTCGCCGTGTTGCTATCTGCCGTCTACTGCTTGATAAGCCTGACATGCTCCTACTTGACGAACCAACCAACCACTTAGATGCTGAATCTGTGGCATGGCTTGAGCACTTCCTCGTCGATTACAGCGGTACTGTTGTGGCTATCACGCACGACCGTTACTTCCTAGATAATGCTGCTGGCTGGATCTTAGAGCTTGACCGTGGTGAAGGTATTCCATGGCAAGGTAACTACTCTTCATGGCTAGAGCAAAAAGATGCACGTCTAAAACAAGAAGCATCTCAAGAGCGCGCGTTACAGAAGACTATCGAGAAAGAACTTGAGTGGGTACGTCAGAACCCTAAAGGTCGCCAAGCGAAATCGAAAGCACGTATGGCACGCTTTGAAGAGCTACAAAGCAACGATCACCAAAAGCGTAATGAAACTAACGAGCTATTCATTCCACCAGGTGAGCGTCTAGGTGACAAAGTTATCGAAGTGAACAACCTAACCAAATCGTTCGGTGATCGCGTACTTATCGATGACTTATCATTCAGCATGCCTAAGGGTGCTATCGTTGGTATCATCGGTGCCAACGGTGCGGGTAAATCGACCCTATTTAAGATGCTAAGTGGTACAGAGCAACCTGATTCAGGTACTATTGAGCTAGGTGATACTGTGAAACTGGCATCGGTTGAGCAGTTCCGCGATAGCATGAACGACAACAACACGGTTTACCAAGAGATTTCTGAAGGCGCTGATATCATCAAGATCAACAGCTTTGAAATCCCTGCGCGTGCATACGTGTCTCGCTTTAACTTCAAAGGTAGTGACCAACAAAAACGCATTGGTGATCTATCTGGTGGTGAGCGTAACCGTGTTCACCTTGCGAAACTACTTAAAGCAGGGGGTAACGTATTACTCCTCGATGAGCCAACCAACGACCTTGACGTTGAAACGCTACGTGCACTAGAAGAAGCGCTACTAGAGTTCCCAGGCTGTGCAATGGTGATCTCGCACGACCGTTGGTTCCTAGACCGTATCGCAACACACATCCTAGACTACCGTGACGAAGGTCAGGTGAACTTCTTTGAAGGTAACTTCACTGAATACGCTGATTGGCTGAAGAAAACGCTAGGCTCAGATGCGACAGAACCACACCGTATCAAGTACAAGCGTATTGCTAAATAAGCAATTCACTCGTGATAAATGAAAAAGAGCGGCTTCGGTCGCTCTTTTTGTTTATTAATAAAACAAGGGAGATAAGACCATTAAACTGCAAGGCTATTACACAAATGAGAGACTGGTAACTAGCAATAATTAATCTAAGCACATAGACTCTAGCTTCAGAAATTGCTCAATGTGTCTTCTTTCATGATGTTTAATATAAAATCGCTTGCTACCCAACTACATAAAAGTAATAAAAAAGCATTACTGATTAATAGTTTTCGTTATGGGGCCCTATTTCTGCTTTGTGGCGCGCTTACCTACAGTACACATGCCATATTTGAGCTTTATACCTCAGCCCAAAGCTCCCACCAGCAAGTCTCTAAACTACAAAAACAAGCCTTAGAGCTCAGTGCATCATTATCTGAAGAAACCGCATTAAATAAAACGTTGAACGCGACAATAGAGCAAAAAAAACAAGCCTTAACAATACTTAATCAACGTATTGATGATATGGAGAGTGTGCTGGGATTAGGTGAAAAAAATAAAGATCTTGATCTTCAAAAACGCGTTAATACCGCTGCGATCAATTCGGCAGTAAAAGCTACCCTGTTTCAGCTTATTCCTAATGGTGAACCCACTCCAAATGTACAATTAACATCAGGGTTTGGTACCCGTGTGCACCCTATAACTAAACAACGAAAAAGGCATGATGGTTTAGACTTTGCGGCAAAAAGCGGGACGCCTATTTATGCCCCAGCCGATGCGGTAATAGAAAAAGCGAAGAGCAGCAAACATGGTTATGGTAATCAACTGATCTTAAATCACGCCATGGGATTTGTATCGACTTACTCCCATATGAGCAAATTTAATGTCAAAGCAGGACAATTTGTGAATAAAGGGGAATTGATTGGCTGGACAGGAAATTCAGGTCTTTCCACAGGCCCTCATCTCCATTATGAGATCCACTTTTTAGGAAAACCGTTAAATCCACGTCCCTTCGTCAATTGGGATATTAAAAACTTCGACACGATCTTTAAAAAAGAACCCAATGTACAATGGGCATCCTTACTCGACACGGTGGGTAGTATGGTTGAGATGCAGATACAGCTTGCTTCTAAAAATCATGAAGCAACATTTCAAACCGTTAATCAGCCGAAATCAAATCCCAAACAAACCAACACACCTTAACGGTGAGCGATAACGAAAAACGAGAGGCACGGTTCTTTATTCAAAAGAAACACCTCTCGCATTTCATTAATTGATCAGATCTAACAGCTCATGAATGGTTTTGACAGGCGTGATCTTCGCCCCTAAGCCTTCCATCGATTTATGGTAATTACGGTAAGGGATAAAAATTTCGGTAAAACCATGCTGCGCTGCTTCTTTTACCCGAGGTACACCGCTATCAATTGGGCGCACATCACCGTTAAGACTGAGCTCTCCCATAATGCACGTAGTACGCGGCACCACAAATTCATTCAGACTACTTAACAACGCCGCCACCAGCGCTAAATCAATACAGGTTTCCGACTCGTCAATTTTCAAGCCGCCAACAATATTGAAAAAAGTATCGTGATAAATCTTGGTCTTCGCATGTTTACGTAAGATCCCCGTTAGCATCTTTATCCGGTTCATATTCAACCCCACACAAACACGCTGTGGAAACTCACCTTCAGTTTCAGTGGTTAAACACTGGATCTCTAACAATAGGTTACGGTTACCTTTTCGAATACAGGTAATGGCAGAGCCTGAAGATTCTGTTGTTGAGCCAGATAAAAAGATCTCACTTGGATTATCAACACTGAGCATACCGCGCTCTGTCATACGGAAAATACCAACCGTATCAACATCACCAAAACGGTTTTTATTGGCACGCAATGTACGTACCTGCCCATCATTGGTATCAATGTGCAGCAGAGAATCGACAATGTGAACAAGGGTCTGAGGACCGGCAATTTCATTGTTTTTATTCACATGTGCGATCAAAAACATCGTCACATTATTTTGTTTACAGTACTGCGTTAATGCTTGCGCTGCCGCCTTTACTTGCGATGGCGAACCCGGGCTACCATTGGCAAGCTCTGTTGATACCGCCTGAATGGAGTCAATCACCGCAAACTTGATTTGCTTCACTTCAAGCTCTGCGATGATCGCTTCAACACTGGTTTCCGCCATCAGATATAAATTATCTTCATTGCAATTTAACTTAAGTCGGTTTACACGGTTCTTAAACTGCGACAGAGATTCTTCTGCTGTACAGTAAAGTGATGGCATCAGCTGTGACATCCGAGAAACCAGATCTGACAATAGCGTTGTTTTACCCGCCCCTGGATCACCAGAAATAATATTCACAGATCCCGTCGTTAAACCACCGCATAACACACGATCAAGCTCGCCAATGCCCGTTAGCATTTTTTCAGCTTCAACGGTTTCAACTTCATTGAGTTTTTTAGAACCGCCCCCCACAACACCCGCATAGCCGCCAATACTTGAACGTGCCGAGCTACTGGTTAAGCCAGACTTGGTGTTAGGGATCGTAAATTCAGTGATCGTATTCCACGATTTACATCCAGAGCACTGACCTTGCCAACGAGCAAAGTCCATCCCACAATCACTACAAACATATGCTCGTTTTGCTGCTTTTGCCATTCTTTACCCTAAATGTCTAATCCATCGAATAAACCAATATTATTCAATGTAAACCTCAACTTAAATGTGAATTTTTGTTACTTTACATTAAACTTTTATCACCATTAGCAGATAATACTATCAGTGAATCTTTTAACAGAAAATAAAATGCAGTTGGACGATTACAAAGCACTCATAGAGCAACTACTACCTGCTTATGGAAGTGAAGATTTCCACCAAGTTTTTGATAGTTTAACCAGTAATGAATCAGGGCCGATCAAACTCCGTATCAAAATGGAAATTAATCGGTTAATGGCCCCGTGCAAAAAAATCATTGATTTACGTGGTCGTGTAAAAGGTCAATGCCGCTCTTATACTTTTAATGGTCAAACCCATTGGCTTGATGATGTTGCTATTAATATTCTTCACCGCCGTAGTAAGGTCTTCAATAATCAATATTGCGTTGGTCTCTATGAGGCCTTGGTGAATACGCATAATAATTTTAGAGAATTACATCAACAAGGTGAGCGTGCAACATCGACGGAGAAAAAAGTAACCACAGAGTTATTTACCGCTAATTTGATCCGTTTTGGTCATTATCTCCATCGAGAAGAAAACCGACTGCAAATTAGCACCCCCGTAACTATCAGCATTCCTTTTAATCAACAGATCTGGGGAATGACAACGGATCTTTCGTCATCAGGAGCGAAATTTAAAGTCCCTTCGGCCTTTAGCTATCGGTTAGGACAGACTATTGATGCTTACTTCCCACAATTGGCAGAAATACACAATGAGCCTCTTTTGGAGCAACCTCATCGCTATCGGGTATTAGGCATTGATGATAACCCTGAAGACGCTAGCTTTAAATGGCTACGTCTCATTGCGCTAAGTGAAAATGAAGCGTTAAAAAAACTGATCATCGCTAGTCAAAATAAAGGCATACTCCGCCATCGAAATAATCATGAAGATAAAATTATTCAGGCGCGTACCCAAGGCTATGAACATTGCTTTCTTAAACATACCGTCGGGCTGCCTCTCTTTTTCTCTGATACTGAGCTTAAATACGCTTTACTGACCGATCACAACCGTTATTTATGGCAATACTGGCACGATGAACGTAATCAGCCCGTGATCAATCAATTATTATCAGAGCAGCGTATTGCTTCACTTGGACATAAAGGGCTAAAGCAATCTAGCACCTTAATTTATTGCTTCCATCACGATCATCAAGGCCACCGTTATTTTTATTCTGCCGCTTTACCTGAAATGGACCAAGAACAACGCCGTATTTTTTGGCAATTAGGCTCGCACCGTGATAGTTGGCGAGTGATGCGGTTGACGGTTTCCCCTTTACGTCAACAAGAGCTTGAGAAGCTCAATGATGTTGCCCCTGAAATGATTGAGAAATTCCAAGATCTCACCCATGTTGGGGTTCTGCAAGATATCACCCATAAAAATACCCAATCAGATTATCATTTAACGCAGAAATCAACGTTATCCAGCCAAGCGATCAACCCATTTAGACATCCTAAAAATCCGGTTTGTTTGGCTGAAGCGATCCATTTTGATCCAAAACCTCAACGCAGTGAATCTCGTTTTAGCTATAAAACAACGATCTCGTTATATCAACAAGGGCAATTAATTAGCCATGGCCACTCTATCGACTTTTCGAGCCGTGGACTCAATATTAATCTTGATACGCCATTTCGCTGTAAAAAAGATGATCACGTTACGATTAAATTTGAGCAACTACAGCGCTTGGCTAAACTCGACATCTTAACCCGTATGCCCTATCAAGTGATTCGGACTAGCCCTAACGGAAAAAATATCCAACTTACGATACGAGATAGTCAAGAATCACGCGTCGGTGAAAAGTTTTTACGTAAACTTATTCAAAATAATGAAGAAAGATTCGCACTTTGTGAGGAGCAACTTCCCTCGCCTGCTATGTTACTTGCTATGCACCAAATGCTATTAACCCGCTTAAATAGCATTCCTTATTTTGCCGAAAAGATAGATCACAAAATAAAAGTCAAAGCTGTTGGATCAAACTTTCCACTGTCGCCACTCGCTGATATTTTTTATCAGCTGGGCGAGCAAAAACATTTTGAACTTGGCTTACTGTTTAAGCGTCGAGTAAATGAAATGTTAGCTTATCCTATGCGCCCTATCGAGAATATACGTGAACCTTATGTTCATGAACTCTATATCGCTTTTGAGCAAATTGATGGCAAGGTAAAAAAGATAGCAGTTAAAGCTAGCTATGAGTTTGAAAGCGTCGAAGAGCGTATTCGCTTTATCTCATTTGCACGAAAAAGCGGTAGCTTTATCGCTATTCGTGTCACCGCCTTACCTATTTTTAATCCTTTAACAGCATTAATTGGTGAAAAACTGAGTGAATTAGCGCGTTTAACTCTCCATCGAGCACGAGCTTTAGAAGCCGAATTTATTTCTTTGATCGGTTGCGGCGAAATCTTTGATATAACAGATGAAGTGTTAGTTCGATTAGAGATCAGCTAATAACGCTTTTCTTTAGCCATTAAAAAAGCCGTTGATCGTTTCTATAATAAATAGAGACAATCAACGGCTTTTTATCTATTTCTAAATGGCTTACCAGCTTAGTCGTTGCGGTACGAGCGATGCTGATAAGATACATAAAATACCACCGAGATCAGCGTGGCGGATCACGGCTGGTGCTTGTTGTTCAACTTTCGGTTTCGCGTGATAAGCAATCCCTAAACCTGCCGCTTTCATCATCACCAGATCATTTGCTCCATCACCTACAGCGACCGTATTGTGTGGTTCGATATCATATTGCTCAGCAAGACTTTGCAAGATATTCGCTTTTGCTTGCGCATCCACCACATCACCAAGAACATTCCCCGTTAATTTACCATCAACGATTTCTAATTGATTTGAGAACGCCCCAACTAAGTCTAACTCTTGCTGTAAATAATCAGAGAAATAAGTAAAGCCACCAGATGCAATCGCGACTTTCCACCCATAGGCATGCAATGTTGCCACTACTTCACGCATCTCAGGCATAAAGGGTAAGTTTTCTTTTACTTGAGCCAATATCGCTTCATCGGCACCTTCGAGTGTACCAACACGTTGACGTAAACTCTGCTCAAAATCGAGTTCACCTTGCATCGCGCGCTCTGTTACTTCAGCGACTTGCTCTCCGACGCCGGCTAACTTAGCGATTTCATCAATACATTCAATTTGAATCGCGGTAGAGTCCATATCGAAAACAACTAAGCCAGGCTCCGCTAACTCAGGAAGATCGGAAAGTTGGAAGTAATCTAATTGTAATTCAGCCAGTGTTTGCTCTGCTTGCTCAGTAAGATCATTCGCGATCGTGAAAACATCATAAGATCCCACTTTCCAGCCAGCCAGCAATTGAAGATCACCGTGTACCGCACTATTTAATAATTCAACATCATAATGGCTAATATTTTTCCCATAAAATAACCATTGCGCTTGGCGTTTATCACCATTGGTTACTGTTAATAGTTGTGGGAAACGTTTATACAGCGTGGGGTGTTTTTTTATTTTCAGCACGTACTCAATATCCATATTATTTATCCTAAAAGTAACTTATTGCTATATTACGATGATTTAAATGGCAATATCATAATAATGGTGCAACTTGTCGCTACTTCTTTACAAACTACCGATACTGATAGTGAAGAGCAACCCAAAAATGTTACTAAACTGTAATAAAACATAGTTAATTTTCACTTACTTATCTTAAATAAATACAATAAAAAGAGTAATTATTTATGACTAAAAATCAGTGGACATATTTAACCAATTGTTTTTATTAAGAATAAATCAAATAAACGGGGATATTCTTAACCACTCCATTATCGTGTAAAATACCACCAGAACACAGCAAAGGTTAACTCGATGATAAAGTGGAAAAAGAAACGCTGGCAACATCTAGGACGGCTTTCTGTTCTCCTATTATGTAGTTTGGCATTAATTGGAATGCTGGAATACGGCGCGCTCTTAACCCAGCGTAATTACCAAATGCTAAGTGAGCAAACTCAAACATTATCACGCATGTTAGTACGACAAGCGGCAGAAAATGCAGCCAGTGATATTACGGATAATAACCAAGATAAACTGCAAAAATTGGTGAATAACTTATCCAATGAGCCTTTAATTCTAGACGCTACTATCTACAATATTGAAGGTGTGACCTTGGCGAAAACCGATAACTCAATGCCATTGACACAACTAACGGGGCTATCAACACCGCTTGCGATGGCCAGCATTGGTCGCCAGCAAATTGTTGAGCCTATTTTTGCTAATAAGCATGTGATTGGTTTTGTTCGTATTACGCTTGAGCACAATAAGTTGTTAGCTCATGCCAAAGACCAAATTCATTATATGACCCGTATTATTCGAGGCTTAACATTGGCTTCATTAATGATTGGATTGTTGCTTGCTTTTACCTTCGGTCGCAGAAAGGATATTTGGCACTTTCCGTTTTTTCTTACGGCAAACGCGAAAGACTAAATACGGTTTGTTAATCGCAGACAAATTAACAAGATAAAAAAAACGGAAACAGCCGAGCTGTTTCCGTTTTTTTGTACGTAATCAGTAAAGATTATGCTTCTGCATCACCTAGGATCACAGAATCTAACGCGATTTCAATCATCTCGTTGAATGTCAATTGACGCTCTTCCGATGTTGTTGCTTCGCCACGTAGGATGTGATCAGAAACAGTACAGATAGTTAATGCTTTAGCACCAAACTCAGCTGCAACACCATAGATACCAGCCGCTTCCATCTCAACACCAACGATGCCGTACTTATCCATTGTTTTGAAGAATTCAAAATCAGGATTGTAGAACAGATCAGCAGAGAAGATATTACCCACTTTAACTGGGATACCTTTCGCTTTTGCTGCATCTACCGCATTTTGTACCATGCCGAAATCAGCAATCGCTGCAAAGTCATGACCGCCAAAACGAATACGGTTTACTTTAGAATCTGTTGATGCGCCCATACCGATAACAACATCACGTAACTTAACGTCATCACGTACAGCACCACAACTACCCACACGAATGATTTTCTTCACACCAAAATCTTTAATTAATTCTGTTGCGTAGATAGAACATGATGGAATACCCATACCATGGCCCATAACTGAGATCGTGCGACCTTTGTATGTGCCCGTGAAGCCTAACATACTACGTACGTTACATACTTCTTTTGCATCATCTAGGAAAGTTTCAGCGATGTATTTAGCACGTAGCGGATCGCCCGGCATTAAAACGACATCTGCAAAATCACCCATTTCAGCATTAATATGTGGAGTAGCCATAGTTGTATCCTTTTCCTAATTTTAGTTAGCTGTCAGTGTTGAAAATTAATCACTAACGTTTAGCTAAACATGCTGTGATTGTCCGACATTATAAAGTGGAAAATGCTAAACAATCATGTCTTTTAAAGAATAAATAAGGGCAAATAAGATTTACCCTTATTTTAAATTTTAGTTATAGAAACGACTTACCGTATTCCATATCTGTTGTACCGAAGTACTCAGCTAGGCTCTGACCAATATCAGCAAAGCTTTCACGTAAACCTAATGAGCCCGGCTTAATCTTAGGTCCTGAAACAAGTACAGGAATGTGTTCACGAGTATGATCTGTGCCCGGCCATGTTGGATCACAACCATGATCGGCGGTAATGATCAGTACATCGTCACCTTGAAGTAACGCTAAAATCTCAGGAAGACGGCGATCGAAATACTCAAGCGCAGCCGCATAACCCGCAACATTACGACGGTGACCGTAGGCTGAATCAAAATCAACAAAGTTGGTAAATATAATAGTGTTGTCACCCGCTTGTTTCATTTGTTCAAGTGTTGCATCAAATAAAGCAGGAATACCTGTCGCTTTTACTTTGCTTGAAATACCACAGCCGGCATAGATATCAGAAATTTTACCAATCGATACCACTTCACCTTGTTTTTCATCAACAAGCTTTTGCAAGATCGTTGCTGCTGGCGGCTCAAGCGACAAGTCACGGCGATTCCCTGTACGCTCAAATTGACCTTTACCCGCACCGATAAATGGACGCGCGATAACACGACCAATGTTGTAATCTTCTAGCTCTTCACGCGCAATTTGGCAAAGCTCTAATAAACGCTCTAAACCGAATGTTTCTTCATGACACGCAATTTGGAATACTGAGTCAGCAGACGTATAGAAGATAGGCATCCCTGTCTTCATGTGCTCTTCACCCAAATCATCAAGCACTTGTGTACCTGATGCATGGCAGTTACCTAAGAAACTATCTAAACCTGCACGAGCAAGAATACGATCGGTCAGTTCTTTAGGAAAACTGTTTTCTTTATCGCTAAAGTAACCCCATTCAAACAATACGGGTACACCGGCAATTTCCCAGTGACCAGACGGTGTGTCCTTACCAGAAGAAAGTTCTTGCGCATGGCCATAAGCACCAGTGATCTCGGAATTTGGATCCATGCCTTCAGGGAAGCTACCGCATGATTCTTCACACGCTTTCGCTAAACCAAGTTTAGTTAAATTAGGTAAGTGTAATGGACCGTTACGATCGCCATTATTGGCTTCGCCACGCGCACACGCCTGTGCTATATGGCCTAAGGTATTTGCACCTACATCACCAAATTTATCAGCGTCTGCAGAGGCACCAATACCAAAAGAATCTAGCACTAAAATAATTGAACGTTTCATCGTTACTCCATTACACATCTTGTTTGGTGATACGTCGGTAAACTTCAGGTGTCGCTTCAGGTTTGTTCTCATTCACCGTAATATTACTGCGAATCGCTTTCGCTGCTTCTTCCCATTGCGCTTCAGTACGAGCATGTACCATTGCAAGAGGGGTATCAGCGTAAACTTCATCACCTAAACGGATCATGTCGCTAAAACCAACCGCATAGTCAATATTATCGCTAGCAACACGACGACCACCGCCCATACCAACAACCGCCATACCTAAGCCACGCGTATCCATAGCATGAGCAAAACCTGTTGTTTCAGCAAATACTGGTTTTACAATCTCAGTTTTCTCTAAATAGTTGTCATAATTCTCGATAAAATCAGTAGGGCCACCTAAGCCTGCTACCATTTTACCAAACCGCTCAGCGGCTTGACCGTTGTCTAATACGGCCTGTAGTTTTACACGCGCTTGTTGGGTATCAGCTGCTAATTTACTGATCACTAACATTTCAGCACACAGTGCCATGGTGACTTCAAACAAACGAGAGTTACGGTATTCACCAGTTAGAAACTGGACCGCTTCACGCACTTCAACTGCGTTACCCGCGCTTGATGCTAATACTTGGTTCATGTCGGTTAGCAATGCAGATGTACATGTACCCGCACCATTTGCCACTGCTACAATTGATTTCGCAAGCTCTTCAGAGGCTTGGTAAGTTGGCATGAAAGCACCAGAGCCTACTTTCACATCCATGACGAGGTAATCTAAGCCCGCCGCCAATTTCTTCGATAAAATAGAAGCGGTAATAAGTGAGATATTATCAACCGTCGCGGTTACATCACGAGTTGCGTACACACGTTTATCCGCTGGTGCTAAATCACCGGTCTGACCAATAATTGCCACACCGGCTTCTTTGGTTACTTTACCGAAAACGTCATTGGTTGGTGTGATGTTATAACCAGGGATAGCTTCTAACTTATCTAATGTCCCCCCCGTATGACCTAAGCCACGACCAGAGATCATCGGTACATAACCACCACATGCTGCCACCATTGCACCTAGCATCAGTGAAGTAACATCACCGACACCGCCAGTTGAGTGCTTATCAACAATAGGACCATCAAAGTGCATGTATCCCCAATCAATCACCATGCCTGAATCACGCATCGCACAAGTTAAGGCAACGCGCTCATCCATCGTCATATCATTAAAATAAATCGCCATTGCAAATGCGGCGATTTGGCCTTCAGAGACGGTGTCTTTCGCTACACCTTGAATGAAAAAGTTAATTTCATCGGCGCTTAATTCAATATTGTCACGCTTTTTACGAATGATTTCTTGAGGTAAGTACATGCTGTTCCTCTTACTTTTAATTCAGCGAAGTAGGGTTACCAATGCTTAAATTGTGTTTTATTTTGCTTTATTTCTAAATTTTAGGTGCAAAAAAGGCAACAACCGCGAAAATGCAGTGCTGGAAAAAGCCAATTCAAGAATTAGTACGGCATTTATAATGCCGACAAAGAGTTAAAACAAGGTGGCACATCACCACCTTGTTTACAAAGGATTAGTAGCCGCCTTGCGCCGCTTCTTCACCTTCACCTAGTGTGTGTAACAAATTAGCAAGTAAGCTCGATGCACCAAAACGGTAGTGACGGCTATCAGCCCACTCTGCACCAAGAATATCATCAGCCATTGCTAAGTATTGCTGTGCATCTTCAGCAGTACGAACACCACCAGCAGGCTTAAAGCCAACAGTTTTAGCAACGCCCATATCTTTGATCACGTTAAGCATGATTTGTGCGTATTCTGGTGTTGCATTAACAGGCACTTTACCGGTTGAGGTTTTAATAAAATCAGCACCAGCTTTAATTGAGATTTCAGATGCTTGCTTAATTAGCGCTTCAGTTTTTAGCTCACCCGTTTCGATAATGACTTTAAGCAGTACGTTATCACCACATGCCGCTTTACATTGCTTCACAAGTTCAAAGCCAACCTCTGCATTACCCGCCATAAGTGCGCGGTATGGGAATACTACGTCTACTTCGTCAGCACCGTAAGCCACTGCCGCTTTGGTTTCTGCAACAGCAATCTCGATATCATCATTACCATGTGGGAAGTTCGTTACCGTTGCAATACGTACATCTGGCGTACCTTGCTCACGTAGTTGCTTTTTCGCTACTGGGATAAAGCGAGGGTAAATACACACTGCTGCAGTATTACCAACCACTGTTTTTGCATTCTTACAAAGCTCGATCACTTTTGCGTCAGTGTCGTCGTCATTCAGTGTTGTTAAATCCATTAATTTAAGTGCACGTAGTGCAGCAGTTTTTAAATCGCTCATGACTATCTCCAGTCGTAATATTACATTTAAAGCGCTTAGCTATAAGGCTCTAAATATCAGTATAAACGAAGGTAAAGCGCTAATGATTATTCATTAGGCTACCGAATGCAGTAAGAACTACTGCAACAAATGAGCGGACTTGATTCCTTGAAGTTTTAGTAAGTGAATACTTACCAAATGACTTATCCCTATTCCCGCGCAAGAGCCGAACAACTCGCCCGCTCTTACAAATCGCTGTATTTGTTAGGCTCAATAATAGCAAGACCGCCGTCTTAAGCCTATCAAACTTATGTTTCCACCAGTGGATAATGTGTTTACTAAAATAGAGAATCAGAAACAGTTAATGAGCACTTCTGACGTCACTATTTACTGCTGAGCCTGATACTACCTGTCTCAACACACTTATAATCTTTAGCATAAGAATAGCAGAGTGGAATATAAGAAAAGGGAACGCAATCGATTTTATGAAGTTAATTTAGAACAATAGCCATAATGTTTACTTTTTCTGTTGATAACCAAAAGTATCAGGCATAAAAAAACGCCCCAATTTTCATTGAGGCGTTCTTCTTTATTCAGTTATCTCTGCAATTACATTGCTAAAGAGATAAACAGACCAGCAATCGTTGCAGACATTAGGTTAGATAATGTACCTGCTGCTACTGCCTTCATACCAAAGCGAGCAATCTCTGCACGGCGACTTGGAGCAAGGCCACCTAGACCACCAAGTAGGATTGCAACCGATGATAGGTTTGCGAAACCACATAGTGCGAATGAGATGATAGCTTTCGTCTTCTCAGTCATTGCAACACCTGTTTGTGCTACAACCATACCGCCATCTGCCACGTCTTTTAAGTACGGTGCAAAGTTTAAGTAAGCCACGAATTCGTTAACAACAATCTTCTGACCAATGAATGAACCCGCCACTTGTGCTTCACCCCATGGCACACCAATTAGGTACGCAAGTGGTGCGAAAATGTAACCTAGGATAAGTTCTAGTGTCAGCTGAGGCATACCAAACCAACCACCAATGCCACCTAGCATACCGTTGATTAGTGCGATTAGACCGATGAATGCTAGTAGCATCGCACCTACGTTTAGCGCAAGCTGCATACCTGATGATGCACCTGCCGCTGCTGCGTCAATAACGTTAGCTGGTTTTTCAACGCCTTCTTCGTCGACACCGGCAATCTGCTCTACAGGCTGCTCTGTTTCTGGCTTGATGATTTTAGCAAACAATAAACCACCAGGGGCTGCCATGAATGATGCTGCAATTAGGTACTCTAGAGGAACACCCATTGATGCGTAACCTGCAAGTACACCACCAGCAACTGACGCCAAACCACCACACATTACTGCAAATAGCTCAGACTGAGTCATTTTAGGAATGAATGGACGAACAACTAGTGGCGCTTCTGTTTGACCAACAAAAATGTTTGCTGTCGCTGACATAGATTCAGCGTGAGAAGTACCCAATACTTTACGTAGACCACCACCAAGGATGTTGATAACAATTTGCATCACACCTAGGTAGTAAAGAACACTGATCAACGCGGAAAAGAAAACAATAACAGGAAGAACGCGTAGTGCGAATACGAAGCCGCCACCACCGAACACTTCAAACATTTTGTCCGATGTTAGACCGCCAAATAGGAAATTGATACCGTCATTACCATAAGCAATAACATTAGCAACTGCCTGAGACATGCCATATAGCACATCACGACCAACTGGTACATAAAGAACGAATGCACCTAATAAAAATTGGATAGCGAACGCGCCTCCAACAGTACGTAGATTAATTGCTTTACGGTTGTCTGATAGTAGTACCGCTATAAGTAGCAGTACAACCATCCCAACCAGGCTCATAAACATGCTCATGGTTTATGTATATCCTATTAAGTTAAGTTTGGCGTCTCGACAATTCGGCTCTATTAAGAGTCGGGCGCATTATACCCATCGATGCGCGGACAAAGTAATGCTAAGTTCACAATTTTGATGCCACAATCATGAAAGAGTTAATCGATACGTGAACACCATCACAAAAAATTCACCCATGAAACGCAAACGTTTTACGCAATCGTTTACCTTTTGCACCAAGATCACGATGGGATTTTGAAAAGTTCATGTGCCGTTAAGGTTGTCGCTTCAGTGACAGACTCGATACTTATCCCTTTAAGAGACGCAACAGTATTCATTACATAAGCGATTTTTTCCGGTCTGTTCGGCTGACTTTGGAAACCACAGACGGGCATATCTGGCGCATCGGTTTCTAACACAATCTCAGAGAGAGGTAATTTCGCGATAGTCTCTCGCGTTTTTTTCGCACGCTCATAGGTGATAGTGCCGCCAACACCAATTTTTAAGCCTAGATCTATTAATTGAACCGCTTGCTGATAACTGCCACTAAACCCATGATAGACCCCACCTTGAGATGGCGTATCTGCTCTTATGGCTCGCACTAATTCAGGAAAGGCTTTGCGGCAATGCAAAATAATTGGCAGTCGATAGATATTCGCTAACTGTAATTGTGCTTGTAACCATGTTTGTTGTAATTCTCTATCAAGGGTTTCAATGGCAAAATCTAGTCCACATTCACCTACGGCAACACATTTTGAATATGGTTGTTGAAGTGCTTCCTTCAACTCAAAATGTAAACGCTGACAAACATCACTCGTATGCTCAGCACTAAAGAAAGGATGAATACCTAAACCGTAATAAAGTGCGGGATAGCGCTGACATAACAGCTGTACTTTAGCCCAATTCGATTGCCCTACCGTTGGGATCACTATCTGGTTCACCCCTCCCTCTTGCGCCAATGCCAATGCTCGCTTTGGGTCATCATTAAAGGGGGGGAAATCAAAATGGCAGTGGGTATCTATCATAAATATTCCTGTAGTAACTAATACGTAAATAGTGATGATTCAATATAATCTTAATATTATTTCTAACTACCCTTAATGATTCTTATACACCTAGATTGAGTCTCGCGCTAAAATCAGCGACAATAAGCAGTAACTCACTCCATTCATTCTGTTCTGTTGCTTTGCTTGATGTAATACGGCAGCAACGGAGTACTTTTATTAAAAAAGAACACGCTAATGTCGCAAACTCAGTTTCAGGGCGAAGTATCAAAACGTCGTACTTTCGCTATCATCTCTCACCCCGATGCGGGTAAGACCACCATTACTGAAAAAGTACTGTTATTCGGAAACGCTATCCAAAAAGCCGGTACAGTAAAAGGCCGTGGTTCAAACCAACACGCCAAATCAGACTGGATGGAGATGGAAAAAGAACGTGGTATCTCGGTAACTACATCTGTAATGCAGTTCCCATATAACGAGTGCCTAGTAAACCTTCTTGATACTCCAGGACACGAAGACTTCTCTGAAGATACTTACCGTACCCTAACCGCTGTTGACTCATGTTTAATGGTTATCGATGCGGCAAAAGGTGTCGAGGATCGTACTCGTAAGCTAATGGAAGTGACGCGTCTACGTGATACACCGATTGTTACTTTCATGAACAAATTGGACCGTGATATTCGTGATCCAATGGAGCTTCTTGATGAAGTAGAAAATGAATTAGGTATGGCTTGTGCCCCTATTTCATGGCCTATCGGTTGTGGTAAAGAATTCAAAGGTGTTTACCATATCCACCGTGATGAAACGATCTTATACAGCACAGGTCAAGGCCACACAATTCAAGAGCAACGCATCATTAAAGGATTAGAAAATTCTGATCTTGATGAAGCTGTTGGTACAGAGCTTGCGGAACAACTTCGTGAAGAGCTAGAACTTGTAATGGGCGCATCAAATGAATTTGATGAAGAGCTATTTTTAGCTGGTGAACTAACACCAGTATTTTTCGGTACCGCACTGGGTAACTTTGGTGTTGATCACATGCTTGATGGCTTAACGGCATGGGCACCTGCACCACTTTCTCGCCAAGCGAATGAGCGTGAAGTTGAAGCAACAGAAGAGAAGTTTTCTGGCTTCGTATTTAAGATCCAAGCAAACATGGATCCTAAACACCGTGACCGTATTGCCTTTATGCGTATTGTATCGGGTACTTACACCCAAGGTATGAAGATGAACCATGTTCGTACTGGCAAAAATGTAAGTATTTCTGATGCGGTAACATTTATGGCAGGTGATCGTTCTCGCGCAGAAACGGCTTATGCTGGTGATATTATCGGCCTACATAACCACGGTACGATTCAAATTGGTGATACCTTTACTCAAGGTGAAAGCCTGAAGTTCGCAGGTATTCCTAACTTCGCACCAGAATTATTCCGTCGTATTCGTCTTAAAGATCCACTTAAGCAAAAGCAGCTATTAAAAGGTCTGGTACAGCTTTCAGAAGAAGGTGCGGTACAGGTATTCCGCCCACTGCAAAACAACGATTTGATCGTTGGTGCGGTTGGTGTACTTCAGTTTGATGTGGTTGTTGCCCGTCTTAAAGCGGAATATAACGTTGAAGCAATCTATGAAGGCGTTAATGTAGCAACTGCGCGTTGGGTTGAGTGTAATGACGTGAAAAAACTCGAAGAGTTTAAGCGTAAGAACCAATCTAACCTTGCTCTAGATGGTGGCGATAATCTCTCTTATATCGCCCCAACAATGGTTAACTTAAACCTTGCAAAAGAGCGTTTCCCTGAAGTTGATTTCCGTGCAACTCGTGAGCACTAATCACCTCAGCTAGATAGAACAAAGCCGAGCATCACGCTCGGCTTTTTTATATCACTTACTCACTGATTATTGGCCTAACCAAAAGGCATAAACATATACGCCATGATCAAGGCATCTTCACGCCCATTTTCCGTTGGGTAGTAATCAATACGGCGGTTAGTTTCATTAAAGCCAGTTGCTTCATAAAGTTTATACGCACCAGTATTGCTCTCACGGACTTCTAACCAAATCTCTTCCGCTTGCTTGGCTTCTAACGCATCAATAAAACCATTGAGTAACACTTTGCCATATCCCTTTCGTTGATGAGCAGGATCAATAGCAATATTTAACAGTGTTCCTTCACCCGCGACTAATTGACCAAAGCAGTAACCTACTACCTGATCATCAACGACTAACACATAGTTTGCTGCAATACGATTTGGCTCTTTACGGATCATCGACTCTGCCCATGGAAAAGCATGAGCCGCTTGTTCAATACGCCAAACATCATCAACATGCTGGGTGTCTAATGGAATAATTTTATACGTCATAACTACAGATCTGTTGCCATAATGCTTTCTTCGATGAAGGATCATTATGCATTAAGTGTAAAGATACGGAATTTAATACCTGACAGCCTGTCGGGTGAGCCCCTTGGCAACCAGCAAACCAACACCATGTTAAATAATGCTCACCGACTTGTTCAACGGCTTCAAGAGGTAAACATAATGCTTGTTCTGGCGTTAGTTTCATACTGCTCAGGATCCGTCCGAAGAGCCAAGCATCATGCTCATTAAGCTCATCATTGGTTATCAGTAGTAACTTGCAATGTTCAGGTAGATCGATAACAGGGATCTCTTGATTGGGAAATATTTCAGGCTTTCTAACCTGCCAATAAGTGAGTCCCATTTCTTGTAGAACCTGAATATCACGTTGTTTCATTCCACACCTGCTATCTTTTCTATCAATCACAGCATGTCTTGAGCACGCTATGAGGAGCAATGAGCGCAGATCCTACCAAATTACGTATCGGTTGTACTCATAAAGCTTACTCAAAACAGAGATAAAAAATACCGGCTCTAGGCCGGTATTTCTCTCACATAAAATCAACTTAGTCGTGATAACGTTGTGCTAATTCATTGGCTGCAATCACCGCTTGGTACACTTGCTCCGCACTCACAGCAACAGGCATATTACTCATTGAGCCGCTTGGTGAACAGGCAAGATCAACAATCTGACGCCAATCATCTTCAACCCATTCATTAATACCAAAATCAGCCAATGTCAGTGGTAACCCTGCCATTTTTATCACGTAAATTACATTCTCTATTTCTTCAATATCGGCTTCCTCTAGTACTAATTGTACTAATAGACCAAATGCTACTTTTTCACCATGTTGAATATAATTAAACTTCTCAAGTGATGACATGCCATTACAAATCGCATGTGCACACGCAATGCCGCCTGATTCTGCCGCCACACCGCTTAAATACACAATGGCTTCTACCATTTCTTCTAAGGCCGGTGTAACTTCCTGACGGCGTACAGCTTCCATCGCCATTTCAACGTTATCGACAATCAACTCATAACACATAAGAGCCATACCGAGTCCGGTACGTGACACACGTTTTTGTACTAGATTAAGTCCAGCAGCGTAACAACAAGCACGCGTTTCAAAAAAGGTTGCTATCGCATCACCAATACCCGCGGCAAAATATTTTTCCGGCGCTTGAGCAATAATACGAGTATCTGCTAATACCACATCAGGGTTTTGCGGCAATAACAAATAACGATCAAATTCACCACTATCTTTATAAATAACAGACACCGCGGTACAAGGTGCATCACTTGAGGCTATTGTTGGGAAGATCACCACTGATGCATTGCTATAATGCGCAACGGCTTTCGCCACATCCATGGTTTTACCACCACCAATACCAACAACAACATTGGCATTTTGTGTTGTGGCTATCTTACGTAAACGTTCAATTTCATTATCAGTACATTCATACTGAAATTTCTCGCAATATGCCTTGATCCCCGCGAGTTCTAAACAAGGCAACGCTTCTTGTTGAACACGATCTAAAATGAAATCATCACAAATCAATAAGGCATTATTGCCAAAGTCTTTTATAAAAACATCAAGTTGAGAAAGTAAATCTTGACCAATAATGAATTTTTTTGGCGATGTGATGCTGCGAGGGATCATCGGTGACAGTCCTAATTATATTTATATAAATAACAAACTATCACGATGTAGTAATTAGCTATATGTAGAAATTAGATATCTTACTTCTCAATACTAATGATTTTTCAATATAAAAAGCACAGCGTAGTATCGCTGTGCTTTCATTGTCAGACATTAAAGCATTAATCAATAAATACGTACGATGTATTTATTGTGCGTTGAATTCGTTACAGTATTCAACTTTACCTTGATATTGTGCAACGGATTCAGGAAAAACTTCATAAACCATAAACGTATTTTCTGTATCAGGCAAAGTAGCAGTAAGTTGATGATCAACGGCTTTTGTAAAACCCGCTTTTTCATAATATTCAGAATTTCCCACCGCCACTATAACGGGATAATCAAAATCAGCGAGTACACTTTTTGCTTCTTCAAGCAACGTCAAACCAATTCCCTGATTTTGGTAATCATCACGAACCGCTAAAGGCGCTAGGCCTTGCCAATTGGTGTCAACACCATCAACCGTTACAGGGCTAAAAAAGGCATAACCCACCACTTCACCTTCATCATTACACGCCACCAGCGATAGGGTTCGATTTCCATTTTCGCGTAACGCCATAACAAGTTTAGCTTCAGCATCAGTGGGAAATACGGCTTTTAATAGCGTATCAATCGTTAAGATATCAGCGGGAGCTTCGGATCTAATGAGCATTTAAGGCCTCTTGGGCAGCACTGCGATCATGCATACCTTGATGAATGAAATCGGCAGATTGCTGCAAAATAAATTTCACAGGAGCAGGTAAAGAATCAAGATCGATACTATCCATCAAGTTTTTAACTTCTAGCCCTAACTCAGTATCCCCTTCAATTCGAAGACGACGTTGGAAGAACAGTGTATCAGGATCTTCTTTCCGTGCAGCAATAAGTACTAAATCATTACACTCACCACTGAAACTCACATCTTCTTGTTCACAAGATTCCGCTACAACTAACTTTTCATTTTCGTAACTTATAAACCACTGTAAGCCTAAATCACGCACTTCAACTTTAAGCCAACGATCTTCTAAAAACTCAAAATCACCATCCTCTAGTGCCTCTTTGAAAACCATAGCTAAGCCATCCAACATCACTTTTTTCTGAAGCGAAAAAGGTGTCAGTTTGGCCGGTACACGCAGTAATGAAGGACCATGTTGAACGAGTTGTTTTCGAAGTTGAGCAATCACTATGATTTATTCCTGTTTAAAATCGCACTTAGTCTTCGATTGTATGGCAAGAACGCTATTTCGTTTTATGCCTTGAGTCAAAAAAAATGCTTCTGTTTCAGCAAAGTTGATAATAATTTTCGCTATGTTGTACATATTCGAGTTAGAGTACATAGATAAATGAAAATACGATTGCCTACTATTCAGCAATGCACATATCCGCACAAATCATGGAGAATGGTGACGACATGCCAACAGAGCAACTAGATTATTGGTTTCCTTTGCTGACGGATAATAGCCCCTTCTTTTTTGCCATCCTTGATCGCCAACATAACTATCACTCGGTAAATAATCGCTTTAGTGAAGTTAGTGGTCTTGAGCGAGAAGAATTACTCGGCAATAACGACACCAATGTCTTCGGTCAACATTATTATCACTCCCTTAAACCTTACTATGAACGTGCATTTAATGGCGAAAGTATTGAGGCAGAAGTCGTGCTTAACGATAGCCGACATGAATCAAGTTTACACTTTAGTCTTGCTCCATTATTAGATAGCAACGGCACCGTACAACATATTATTCTACATTCCATTGATACCTCTGAACGCCAGATCCTGATCCATTCATTAGAAGAGACAGAACACCAGTTAACACAATTGAATAACTTGATCACTGAAGGCATTTGTTTAGTTGAAAATAACATTATTATTAATGCGAATGAACAAGCCGCGATCCAACTTGGTTGTCATTCAAAAAAAGAACTACTTGGTCGCCCACTGGATCAACTACTACACGATAATCAGAAACAACCTTGCACCAGTCATCGCTTAAAAAATAATGACAATAAAGAAACTATCACCTACTTCCCGATTATTCATAACGAACAGACTAAGCCTTTAAAGCTGACCATCTCTCCTGTGAAACAAATGGGGACTGAAGCGTTACTGGTGAAACTCGAAACCATTCAAGAAAAAGACAATAAGCGCCAACAAGGACAAATTGAACAACTAGTACAAATGGATCCATTAACTGGTTTGCTCAATCGTCACGGCTTTACTCGTCAATTAGACCAACTGATGAAAGCAGAAACGCCTGTCGTGATGCTCTATATTGATATTGATAACTTTAAAAATATCAATGATTCACTCGGTCACCACATTGGCGATAAAGTGCTGCAAGAAATTGCACAACGCTTACGTCGATTACTACCTGAAACCGCAATTTTGGGCTATTTAAGCGGTGATGAGTTTGCGATCCTATTACCAAACCCTGAGCATGAACGCACTGGCGAGATTATCTCAGAGCAAATCATAGCGCTGGTTAATCAACCGTTTGAGCTGCGTCACTTTAGAAAGCACTTAGCCTGCTCAATTGGAATGGTCACCTCCCCGGGGCATGGTAATGATGCACGCATGATGCTACAAAATGCCGATACCGCCATGTATGAAGCAAAACATCGAGGTCGAAATCGCTTAGTTGAATTCAATGATGCGATGAGCAAAGAAGCACGAATGCGTTTATGGCTGGAAATAGAGCTACAAAAAGCGCTGCAAAATAATGGCCTCGAAGTTTGGTATCAACCAAAAGTTAATGCCCGTGACTTTGCGATTGACGGCGCAGAAGCGTTAGTACGTTGGAAACACCCTGTCGAAGGCTATATTAGCCCTGCCCAATTTATTCCGGTCGCAGAAAGCTCTGGCTTAATTGAACAACTCGGCTGCGCAGTCATGCGTGAGGTCTTCACCACCGTCAGCCTGTGGAAAAAACGTAAATTGCTAACAGGACGAGTCGCGATTAACTTATCGCCGCAACAGTTTGGTAATTCAGGCTTAATAAACTTTGTTGATAAATTACGTTTATCAACAGATGTCAACCCTGCCGATATTACCTTTGAGCTGACAGAAAGTGCGGTAATGAGTGATGGTGAACATACCATCCAAATGCTCAATGCCATTAAGCAACTTGGCTTTGCACTGTCGATTGATGACTTTGGTACTGGGTATTCGTCACTCTCATATCTTGCGCGTTTTCCGTTAGATGAACTTAAAGTGGATCGCGCGTTTATTCAAGATATCGACACCATTCCTAAACAGGTAACCTTAATTGAAAACATCATCAACTTAGGTAAATCACTAAAAATGAGTGTGGTCGCCGAAGGGATTGAAACCCGTCAACAAGCCACACTGCTATCTAATTTAAATTGTGATTATATCCAAGGTTTCCACTTCTATCGTCCCATGCCAAAGCATGAATTAGAAGCCATTTTACTGCAAAACAAATGAGTCAAAAACACCACAAAAAAAAGGAGCAATAACGCTCCTTTTTATTAATAAAAACAACGAAAACCTGCCTAAAATCAAAGCGCCATAAGATAAAGAATTTTAGTATCAAAGGTCATAATTTTATTCAAAGACTGGATGATAAAAAATAATGGAGCTTCTCTGCCCCGCTGGTAACCTTCCAGCCTTAAAAACCGCAATTGATAATGGTGCAGATGCCGTTTATATCGGTTTCAAGGATGATACTAACGCCCGCCATTTTGCAGGTTTAAACTTTACAGGCCGTAAACTCGAAAAAGCCGTACAGTACGTAAAAGATCACGACCGTAAATTACATATTGCACTCAACACCTTTGCCCATCCCGATGGTTTCAACCGCTGGACAAAAGCGGTAGATAATGCAGCCGCTATGGGGGTTGATGCGCTGATTGTCGCGGATATTGCAGTGCTAGAGTACGCCGCTACAACGTATCCTGACTTAGAACTTCACCTATCAGTACAAGCTTCAGCAACTAACACTGCCGCGATTGATTTTTATAAACAAAATTTCAATATAAAGCGTGTTGTACTGCCTCGGGTTTTATCGATTCATCAAGTAAAACAACTGGCACGTAATACAGATATGGAGCTAGAAGTCTTTGCTTTTGGTAGCCTATGTATTATGTCTGAAGGGCGTTGCTACTTATCGTCTTACATGACCGGTGAATCCCCTAATACTGTAGGCGCTTGTTCACCAGCCAAATTTGTCCGTTGGCAAGAAACGCCACAAGGCTTAGAGTCTCGCTTAAACGAAGTACTGATTGACCGCTATGGCCATGGTGAAAACGCTGGCTACCCTACACTGTGTAAAGGTCGCTTTGATATCAACATTGACGGTGAGAACAAACGCTATCACGCCCTTGAAGAGCCAACGAGCCTCAATACCCTAGAGATTCTTCCTGAGCTATTTAAGGCCAATATCGCCTCAGTAAAAATTGAAGGTCGTCAGCGTAGCCCTGCTTATGTTGAACAGGTCACCCGCACATGGCGTGCAGCGATTGATCACTATTTAGCTAATCCAGAAGGCTACCAAGTAAATCCTGCTTGGAATGCATGTCTTGGTAATGTATCAGAAGGTAAACAAACCACACTCGGTGCTTATCACCGTAAATGGCAATAGGAGCCAAACCATGAAATATTCTCTTGGCCCATTACTTTACTTCTGGCCTAAAAATGATGTTGAAGCGTTTTACCAACAAGCAAAAAACAGCAATGTTGATATCATTTATTTAGGCGAAAGTGTATGTTCAAAACGCCGTGAGCTAAAGCCTGCACAATGGTTAGAGATCGCGAAAGATATTGCCGATAGTGGAAAACAAGTCGTGCTATCGACAATGGCGCTACTCGAAGCGCCAAGCGAAGTGAATATCATGAAAAAGTACATCGATAATGGTGATTTTATCATTGAAGCTAACGACGTCTCTGCGATTCAATTAGCCTCTGAAGCAAAAATTCCTTTTGTCGTTGGTCCTGCGGTTAACTGTTATAACGCCCAAACATTAAACCTGTTTTTAAAACAAGGCATGACCCGTTGGTGTATGCCGGTTGAGTTATCACGTGAATGGTTAAATAACACCTTAATTGAATGTGAAAAACTGGGCATTCGCAATCAATTTGAAACGGAAGTGTTTAGCTATGGCTATCTACCGTTAGCGTATTCTGCCCGTTGCTTTACCGCTCGCGCAGAAAATCGCGCCAAAGATGACTGTGAAACCTGCTGTATCAAGTATCCACAAGGGATCACGGTCAATAGCCAAGAAAACCAAAAAGTCTTTACCCTAAATGGTATTCAGACTCAATCAGGCTACTGCTATAACCTAATAAACGATCTTAAAGGTATGGCTGATATCGTTGATGTCGTGCGTTTAAGCCCACTGGGTCTTGATACATTATCTTTGGTTGATGATTTCCGAGCTAATGAACAAAGTGCAACTCGTCATCAACTAGAGGATAGCCATCAATGTAATGGTTATTGGCATAGCTTAGCTGGATTGAACATCAGCGAGTAATTACTTAAATAAAAAAAGCCGCTAATGCGGCTTTTCTTTTTATCCCCCAGGGACGACAGGGACGGTTTCTTCATTTCGTGTATCAGGGGATTGATCTTGATACGCAGAGTATAACCGACTGAGCTCCAGGAGCGACAACCGGTGTTCAATAAACTCATACACATTCCCCGCTAACGCCAATTTATAGAGCATTACCGCAGTAGAATAATCCTGATTGTTCTGATGTAACTTACCGAGATAAAAATACGCTTCTGTTAAATGTTCAGCAAGTTGATCGTTATTTTCGCTCTGCTGTGCAATATCACTGAGTAATTCTCGCTCTGTAATTTGCCCTAAAAACAGACGTACCAACTGCCATCCCCACGCTTTTTTATCACTGGCATCATAGCGTTGTTTTAATTGAGCTTGCGCCTTCTCAGGGCTTAATTCAACATCATTAAGGTATAGCCAGATCACGCGATACGGATCATTATGATCCTGTTCGTAATGAGGCAAAAGATCTTGATTCGCTAATTCATAGCGCTCACCGTAGTACAGGGCAATACCGCGATTACGTTGAGCATAAAGATGGTTAGGCGCTAACTCTAAGGTAGAATCAAACGCTTCATAAGCCGCATCAAAATGTGCCATTTGGGTAAAATAGACCCCTAACACATTATATAAATCGGGTTGATTCGGCTCTAAATTGAGGGATTTATTAAAATCTAATCGCGCTAAATCACGTAACCCTAAGCTGTCATTAACTAGCCCACGCTCGTAATATATTTTCGCTAATGTTGCCTGTGGAATATCGTCTCGCTGCAAAATTTGATCAATGCGAGCTAATTGAATTTGCTGCTGTAAAGTTGGCTGAAATGGAATAGCCATCGGTGGATGAGTCCACTTGGTTGGCATCGCCGAACAGCCTGTTAGCATCATCGCTACAGTCATAACGGCAAATGTAAAGCGAGTTGCTATCAAAGCGCTTCTCCCTAAGGCTTAATAATCACGATCCTATTGTATTACTCTACACCATAGAACACGGCATGATGTTTTTTAGATAACAAAAAGGGGCTAGATAGCCCCTTTATATCATGCTTTTAGCAAAAAACTTAGCCTTGAGGCTGTTCGTTTTGAGCTGGCGCTTCAGCAGCAGGTGTTTCAACTGCTTCTTTCATGCTTAGACGGATACGGCCTTGACGGTCGATTTCTAGCACTTTAACTTGAACTTCTTGACCCATTTGTAGGTAGTCAGACACTTTCTCTACACGATCTTGTGAGATTTGAGAAATGTGTACTAGACCTTCTTTAGTACCAATCACAGATACAAACGCACCGAAATCAACGATACGCATTACTTTACCTGTGTAGATACGACCTACTTCAACGTCAGCTGTGATTTCTTCGATACGACGGATTGCTTCTTTCGCAGCAGTACCTTCAGTCGCAGCGATCTTCACTGTGCCATCATCTTCGATCTCGATTGTAGTACCCGTTTCTTCAGTAAGTGCACGAATAACAGCACCACCTTTACCGATAACATCTTTGATCTTCTCAGGGTTGATCTTCATCGTATGGATACGAGGAGCGAACTGAGAGATATCTTCACGTGGAGTATTGATTGCGTTATCCATTACGCTAAGGATGTGCTTACGCGCGCCTTTAGCTTGGTTAAGAGCAATCTGCATGATCTCTTTAGTGATACCTTCGATCTTGATATCCATTTGAAGTGCAGTAATACCGTCATCAGTACCTGCTACTTTAAAGTCCATATCACCTAGGTGATCTTCGTCACCAAGGATGTCAGAAAGAACAACGAAATCGTCGCCTTCTTTAACAAGACCCATTGCGATACCCGCAACAGACGCTTTAATTGGCACACCAGCGTCCATAAGAGCAAGAGACGTACCACATACAGAAGCCATTGAAGATGAACCGTTAGATTCAGTGATTTCTGATACTACACGTACTGTGTATGGGAATTCGTCTACAGATGGCATTACAGCAGCAATACCACGCTTAGCCAGTTTACCGTGACCAATTTCACGACGCTTAGGCGAACCTACAAAACCCGTCTCACCTACACAGTATGGAGGGAAGTTGTAGTGTAGTAGGAAGTGATCTTTCGTCTCACCAGTTAGACCATCAATGATCTGTGCGTCACGTTGTGTACCCAATGTTGCAGTAACAAGTGCCTGAGTTTCACCACGAGTAAATAGTGAAGAACCGTGAGTACGTGGAAGGACACCAGTACGTACGTCTAACGCACGAACCATGTCTTTTTCACGACCATCAATACGTGGGTTGCCCGCAATGATGCGACCACGTACAACTGTCTTCTCTAGATCGTGGAAGATAGTGTGGATTTCTTTTGTATTTGCTTCTGCATCTTCAGCAAGAATTGCATCGTTAACTTCACCAGCAATCTCATGAATGCGGTCGTAACGCGCCATTTTCTCAGTGATTTGGTAAGCATCAACAAGCTTAGCTTCAGCAAGCTCTGCGATCTTATTTTTAAGTGCTGTGTTCTCTTGAGGAGCAACCCAATCCCAAGCTGGTGTAGCCACTTCAGCAGCAAACTCGTTGATTGCATTGATAGCAACTTGTTGTTGGTCGTGACCAAATACAACCGCTTGTAGCATTTGCTCTTCAGATAGACGGTCAGCTTCTGACTCAACCATTAGTACAGCATCTTTTGTACCAGCTACAACAAGATCTAGACGGCTTTCTTCTAGCTCAACATTGCTTGGGTTAAGTACGAATTGATCGTTGATGTAACCAACACGTGCCGCACCGATAGGACCATTAAATGGAATACCAGAAATAGCAAGTGCTGCAGATGTACCGATCATAGTTACGATGTCAGGGCTTACTGCAGGGTTAACAGAAACCACAGTAGCGATAACTTGAACTTCGTTTTTGAAATCGTCAGGGAATAGTGGGCGGATTGGACGGTCAATTAGACGTGCAGTCAGAGTTTCGCCTTCAGAAGGGCGACCTTCGCGCTTGAAGAAACCACCAGGGATTTTACCTGCAGCGTAAGTACGCTCTTGGTAGTTCACTGTTAGTGGGAAGAAGTCTTGGCCTTCTACTGCTGTTTTCTTACCAACAACAGAAACGAACACAGAAGTGTCGTCCATGCTAACCATTACTGCAGCCGTCGCTTGACGTGCCATAACACCAGTCTCTAGAGTAACCGTGTGGTTACCGTACTGGAAAGTCTTTACGATAGGATTCACGTGAATTTCCTTAAATATATTCCGCTTTCTATTTGCTTGCTAATTATAACTAAGACAAACAACAGCGTCATGTGATGATATTCACTTTCATGTAATTTCACGTATCGCGACTAAGGAAATATCTCATCATGATGAGGTATTTTATTAGCCGCGACCTAAAGGTCGACGAAAACGACTCGTGATACATAAAAATGGGATTAACTACAGCTTCTCTTTTTATCTATCATATTCCTGCCTTAGCATGCATACAACAAACATAAGATTAACTTCGGTACAGATAGTAGACGAAATTGAGGAAAATAACAGAAGGAAAAATATAAACTGCGGTATGTATTATCTTTTAAAACAAAAAGAAAGGAGCCATAAGGCTCCTTTCTAAAAGCAATCTTAGCGACGTAGGCCTAGACGCTTGATTAGGTCTTGGTAACGATCTAGGTTCTTACCTTTTAGGTAATCTAGAAGCTTACGACGACGAGAAACCATACGTAGCAGACCGCGACGGCTGTGGTGGTCGTGTTTGTGGTTAGCAAAGTGACCTTGAAGGTGGTTGATTTGCGCTGTTAAAAGTGCAACCTGAACTTCAGGAGAACCAGTATCATTTTCACATTGTGCGTATTCTGCAACGATTGCTGCTTTAGTTTCTGCATTCAGAGACATAACTCATTCCTAATACAAAGATGTTTTAATTTGTGCCGCCAATCTCTGATTCAGCCGGCACCCAAGCCGCGGATTATACTGATCGATATAGATAACTACAAGCGAATAATTAGTAACCACGACAATAATAAACAATAAATAGAAGTCTTCATTGCATTCTTTAAAAGCAAAGCAGTGAGTGGTTCTACCGTTGTCAATTAATCTTGCTGATGTTCATTCGCCATGACACGTTTTGGCGCTAGCATACCTTTAAGATCGATAGTCCCCACACCAATAAACTCACGCTCAGAGCCGACAGAAATACGTACTAAGGTCCCTTTTGCAGGAACATTGTCAGCTTCTACCGGATTACCATTAAGCACATGCACCGCAACCTCAGCACTGATATTCACTTCAGGCAAATCTTGTACTGCGGTGTCGGTTGGTAGCAATAACGCATCCAGCACAGAGCCAGGTTCTATCTCATTGGCTTTTGCATCATCAAGCATCGCTTGTAACTGCTCAATAGTAACCATTCGCTCATACGGGAAGTTAGAAACCCCTGTACGACGCAACATGATAACGTGAGCACCACAACCTAACATTTCGCCCAGATCATCAACGATAGTACGAATATAAGTACCTTTTGATACATGAAGTTCCATTTCAACTTCATTATTATCAAAACGCAGTAAATCAACAGAATAAACAGTAATTTTTCGTGATTCACGAGGAACCTCGACGCCTTCACGTGCATATTCGTATAATTTACGCCCTTTGTACTTCAGCGCAGAATACATTGATGGGATCTGATCTGTTGTACCACGGAACTTATCAATACACGCTTCGAGTTGCTCACGATTAACGTTCACATCACGTGTTTCAACTACTTCGCCATCAGAATCAGAAGTATCAGTACGTTCGCCCAGTTTTGCGATCACACGATAGCGTTTATCTGAATCTAACAAGAACTGAGAGAACTTTGTTGCTTCACCAAAACAGATGGGCAGCATACCCGTCGCCAAAGGATCAAGCGCACCAGTATGGCCCGCCTTTTGAGCAAAAAAGATACGTTTTACTTTCTGTAAGGTATCGTTTGAACTAATTCCCGTAGGCTTATCAACTAAAATGACACCATTAATTGGGCGACCTTTACGACGACGTGCCATGCTTATTCCTCGCCTTTCTCTTCGTCTTCATCACCACGACGATCTTCATCGTCACGTACCGCTTTCGATACTAGGTTTGAAATACGCATACCTTCTGTTAGAGACTGATCAAAAATAAAGTTCAGCTCAGGTGTTACACGTAAACGGATCTCTTTACCTAAGAGTGAACGAATGTAAGGCGCCATTTCACGTAATGCTTCTAGGCTACCTTCAGCGGTTTGCTCACCGATTGGGAAAAACGTCACATAGATTTTGGCGTAATTCATATCACGTGATACATCAACGCTTGAAATCGTTGTCATTGCGATCGCTGGATCTTTGATTTCACGCTGTAGAATTACAGCTAATTCTTTTTGTAGCTGCTGTGCTACACGTTGGGTACGGCTAAATTCTTTTGCCATTTTGTTGCTCTCTCTAAGAATAGGGCTCTTGAAAGAATGGGGAGCCGAAGCTCCCCATAATCATGTTGTTGAATCAGTTAGCGACGTTGATAATTAATCAAGAGTACGCTGAATTTCAACAATTTCGTAAACTTCGATCTGATCACCAACGCGAACATCATTGTAGTTCTTAACGCCGATACCACATTCGTAGCCGTTCTTAACTTCGTTAACGTCATCTTTAAAGCGACGTAGTGACTCAAGCTCACCTTCGTAGATTACTACGTTATCACGTAGAACACGGATAGGGTTGTTACGCTTGATAGTACCTTCAGTTACCAAACAACCAGCGATTGCGCCAATCTTAGGTGACTTAAATACGTCACGAACTTCAGCAAGACCAATGATCTCTTGCTTGAATTCAGGAGCAAGCATACCGCCCATTGCCGCTTTAACTTCGTCAATTAGCTGGTAAATGATTGAGTAGTAACGTAAGTCTAGGTTTTCATTTTCGATAGTACGACGCGCAGACGCATCAGCACGAACGTTGAAACCAAGCACGATAGCGTTAGAAGCTGCTGCAAGTACTGCGTCAGTTTCAGTAATACCACCAACACCAGAACCTACGATATTCACTTTAACTTCATCAGTAGAAAGTTTACGTAGAGAATCTGCGATAGCTTCTACAGAACCTTGAACGTCAGCCTTAAGCACAACGTTAAGCTCTGCAACTTCACCAGCTGTCATGTTAGAGAACATGTTCTCTAGTTTCGCTTTCTGCTGGCGAGCTAGTTTAACATCACGGAATTTACCTTGACGGTAAAGTGCAACTTCACGTGCTTTACGCTCGTCACGTACAACAGTCGCTTCGTCACCAGATGCTGGTACGCCTGAAAGACCTAAGATCTCTACAGGGATAGATGGACCCGCTTCTTCGATTTCTTGACCTAGTTCGTTACGCATCGCACGAACACGACCGTACTCTAAGCCACAAAGAACGATATCGCCCTTATGAAGCGTACCTTCTTGAACAAGAACAGTCGCTACAGGACCACGGCCTTTATCAAGACGTGATTCTACAACCACACCTTTAGCCATGCCTTCAGAGGCTGCTGTTAGTTCAAGTACTTCAGACTGAAGTAGAATAGCTTCTAGTAAGCCTTCGATGTTTGTACCCTGTTTCGCAGAGATGTGAACAAACATGTTCTCACCGCCCCACTCCTCAGGAATAACGTCGTATTGAGCAAGCTCGTTTTTAACGTTATCTGGGTTAGCATCTTCTTTATCGATCTTGTTTACCGCAACGATCAAAGGAACACCTGCCGCTTTCGCGTGCTGGATTGCTTCGATTGTTTGAGGCATCACACCATCGTCAGCTGCAACCACTAATACAACGATATCTGTCGCTTGAGCACCACGAGCACGCATAGCTGTAAACGCTGCGTGTCCAGGAGTATCAAGGAAAGTGATCATACCGTTGTCAGTTTCAACGTGGTATGCACCGATGTGCTGAGTAATACCACCGGCTTCGCCAGAAGCAACGTGCGCTTTACGGATGTAATCAAGTGTTGATGTTTTACCGTGGTCAACGTGCCCCATGATAGTTACAACAGGCGCGCGAGAAACTTTTGCTAGGTCATCTGCGTTACGATCAGAAAGCACTGACTCTTCAAGCTCGTTTTCTTTACGTAGAATAACTTTGTGACCCATTTCTTCAGCAACAAGTGCTGCTGTTTCTTGGTCGATAACTTGGTTGATAGTCGCCATAGCGCCCATCTTCATCATCACCTTGATAACTTCAACGCCTTTTACAGACATCTTGTTAGCAAGTTCAGAAACAACTATTGTTTCGCCAATAACAACGTCTTGCTTAGCAACTTGCGCTGTTTTGTCGAAGCCATGTTGCATTGAGCTTGGCTTGTTCATTTGAGGTTTACCGCGACCACGTTGGTTACGGCCACCACGGCCACCGCGCTCATCTTGCTTAGCAGCTGGCTTTTTCTTCTTACGACGGCGAGAAGTTTCTTCTTTGCGGTCTTGTTCATCTTCCGCAGCACGTGCGTAAGTTGATGTCGTTGTATGGTAATCAGATTTTTCCATACTTACGTTTTGATCAGGTTTTACCCCGTTCTTTTCATTCTGTTCTGCCATCTTGCGAGCCTCTTCTAGCTGGCGCTGACTTTCTTCTTCGGCTTTTCGCTTGGCTTCCTCTTCCAGACGACGCTGTAGTGCCTCAGCATCTAGTTTAGCCTGTTTGTCAGCAACAGCGCGTAAAGCTTTCTCTTCAGCTTTACGCTTTTCCTGTTTGGTACGATTCGCCTTTTCCTCTGCGTCTCGCTTTGCTTTTTCTTCCGCTTCTCGTTTTGCAGATTCTTCTGCTTTACTCTGCTCTTCTTTGGCACGCTTAGCTGCTACTTCAGCTTCACGTTTTGCAGCTTCTTCCGCTGCTTTTTTGGCAATAGCTTCCGCTTCACGTTTTGCGGCTTCTTCGGCTTCACGCTTCACAGCTTCTTCCGCTGCGCGTTGTTCCTCTTCCAAAGCTGAACGTTTTACGTAAGTGCGCTTTTTACGCACTTCAACTTGAACATTTTTGTTCTTGCCGCCGCTACCAGACACGCTCAGCGTACTGCGTGTCTTACGTTGCAAAGTAAGACGATTTGGAGCGCCGTCAGTATTGCTGTTACCTCCATGCTCTTTTTGGAGATGGTTAAGTAACGCCTGCTTTTCGGTTTGGCTTACATTTTCATCAGCTTTCTTAGCAATACCTGCCTCTGAGAGCTGTTGAAGTAAACGGTCAATTGGCGTACCAATTTCTTCCGCCAATGTTTTAACGGTAACCTCTGACATAATGCTCCTCCCTTGCTTTATATTGATTACGCTTCGTCGCTGAACCAGCAAATATTACGTGCAGCCATAATTAGCTCACCCGCTTTTGCATCGTCCACGCCTTCGATATCGGTCAAGTCATCAGTTCCCTGATCAGCAAGATCCTCAAGCGTACAAATACCTTTTGCTGCTAGTTTAAATGCTAACTCGCGCTCAAGGCCTTCAAGACCTAATAGGTCTTCAGCTGGCTCAGCACCGTCAAGCGATTCTTCTTTAGCAAGCGCAAGTGTCGTTAATGCAGCTTTTGCACGACTACGTAGTTGATCGATAGTCTCTTCATCAAGACCATCAACATCCATTAGCTCACTTACTGGAACGTAAGCAATTTCTTCTAATGTAGTGAAACCTTCTTCAACCAATACCGTTGCGAATTCTTCATCAATATCTAGGTGCTTAGTAAACACTTCAATTGACTCTTTCGCTTCTTCTTGGTGCTTCTTCTGAAGATCTTCAACCGTCATTACGTTTAGTTCCCAACCAGTAAGTTGAGAAGCCAGACGCACGTTCTGACCACTACGACCAATCGCTTGTGCTAAATTATCTTTCTGCACTGCGATATCCATCGTATGGTTATCTTCATCAACAATGATTGAATCAACTTCAGCCGGAGCCATCGCATTGATCACGTATTGCGCTGGATTCTCATCCCAAAGCACGATATCAATACGCTCGCCGCCAAGCTCACCAGAAACCGCTTGAACACGTGCACCACGCATACCAACACACGCACCCACTGGGTCAATACGTTTATCGTTAGTTTTTACTGCAATTTTTGCACGTGAACCAGGATCGCGAGCAGCACCCATTAGTTCAATAAGCTCTTCGCCCATTTCTGGCACTTCAATACGGAATAGCTCAGAAAGCATTTCTGGCTTAGAACGTGTCATGAATAACTGGAAGCCACGCGCTTCTGGCGCAACTTTGTATAGCAGACCACGTACACGGTCACCCGGACGGAAGTTTTCACGTGGAAGCTGATCATCACGCTGGATAACAGCTTCAGCATTATTACCAAGATCGATAATAACCGCATCACGGTTTACTTTTTTAACGATACCAGTGATTAACTCACCTTCATTATCGATAAATTGCTCAACAATTTGAGCGCGCTCAGCTTCACGTACTTTTTGTACGATAACTTGTTTTGCAGTTTGTGTCGTAATACGGTCAAACGTTACCGATTCAATATCATCTTCAACGTAATCGCCAGCAACAATTGTTGGATCTTCAAACTGTGCCGCTTCAAGAGTAATCTCAAGCGTTGGCTGAGTCACTTCTTCTACCGCTTTCCAGCGACGGAAAGTTTCAAACTCACCAGTTTTACGATCAATTGCAACACGTACATCAATTTCTGCTTCATGTTTCTTTTTCGTTGCCGTTGCAAGTGCGATTTCTAATGCTTCAAAAATACGCTCACGAGGAACAGCTTTTTCGTTGGATACCGCTTCTACGACAGCCAAGATTTCTTTGTTCATTTCTAATGCCCCAATTTAGCGGTTAGAATTTTGGAACCAGGTTGGCCTTAGAGATATTGCTCAGTGCAAAGGACTCTTCATTGCCATCTACTTTAAGTGTGATCAATTCGCCTTCAACTGCGACAATGTCACCTTTCCACTTACGACGGTTACCCATCGCCATTTTTAACACTATGTTAGCTTCGTGGCCAACAAACTGTTGATAATGTGCTGCTTTGAATAGTGGTCTTTCCAATCCAGGGGAAGATACTTCCAAGTTATAAGCAACAGTAATTGGATCTTCAACATCCATTACGGCACTTATTTGGCGACTAACTTCTGCGCAATCATCAACATTGATACCATTTTCATGGTCAATAAATACGCGAAGTGTGGAGTGCTCACCAGCACGAATGAACTCTAAACCTACCAGTTCATAGCCTAAAGCTAATACTGATGGTTCAAGCATTTCGGTTAATTGTGTCTCTAAAGCTGTCAAAACAACCCCCCTGGAAACAAAAAAAGGGCATAAAGCCCAGTAGATACCTGAATGGTCATGTTTCAGATAATAAAAAACCCCGAATTACGGGGTTTTTTATTACTGGACCCTGATTACCGAGACTCTATAAATCTGCCTCAGTAAGAAAACAAACATTCGTATTTAAGAATAGTTTATTTTCAGGAAAGTGGTTGCGGGGGCTGGATTTGAACCAACGACCTTCGGGTTATGAGCCCGACGAGCTACCAAGCTGCTCCACCCCGCGTCCGAATTCTAACGATTATATCGTTCGGGCGTTACTTTTTCAAGTAACCAGTATAATGGTGCCGAGAAGGGGACTTGAACCCCTACACCTTGCGGCACTAGCACCTCATGCTAGCGTGTCTACCAATTTCACCATCTCGGCTAAATCTTTAATTACTGAGGGATCTCATCAGTTGATGGCGCCTTCTCAGTTTTTGTTTTTTCAACAACAGGTTGTGTTGTCGCTGGTGCAGTTAGGTTATCCCAACTACTTTCCTCTGTTGCTTGTTTTGCACTCATGTTGCCAAGAACAAGGCTGATAACAAAGAAAATTGCAGCCAAAACTGTTGTCATTCGGGTTAAAAAGTTACCGGAACCGCTAGAGCCAAACAATGTGCCTGATGCTCCAGCCCCAAATGAGGCTCCCATATCTGCGCCTTTACCTTGCTGAACCAAAACTAGGCCAATTACACCAAGCGCGGCGACAAGATAAATCACAAGTAGAATTTCGTACATGGCTTCCACCTATGGTTAAATTGCTATGCCAGCTTTGCTCTAGGCAGGGCCAGCGCACTCCATCTTCCAAGGAGCGACTGAATACTAGCGAAACCCTATCGTAGTGACAAGTAATATTTGATGAAAAATGCTTTACACCACACCACTTGCACAACATTTAGCCAAAACGAAGTCGACATAAAAATATAGGCAGAGTATCACGCTACCCTGCCTTCTTGTTTGTGCGATAAAATTCGTAATTGAAATTTATCGCAAAATGCAAATTAACAGTTTTCTTTTACTGCTTTTGCAATATCAAGAGCATATTGCTGAACATCAGCCGCATCTTGCCCTTCAACCATAACACGAATTAATGGCTCAGTGCCTGACTTACGTAACAATACGCGACCATTATCACCTAACTTTTCTTCAACTAATTTAGTTGCAGTAATAACTTCATCAGACTTTAATGGATCAGAAGTCCCTTTGAAACGTACATTCTCAAGTACTTGAGGGAACATAACCATACCATCACAAAGTTCTTTTAAGCTCATCTTACTTGCAACGATTGATGCCATTACTTGAAGACCTGCAACAATACCATCGCCGGTTGTCACTTTATCAAGCAAAATGACATGACCAGAGTTCTCTGCACCAATCAACCAATCTTGCTTCTGCAGCTCTTCCATTACATAACGATCGCCTACTTTGGCGCGAACAAATGGAATGCCTAAATTCTTAAGAGCAACTTCCATGCCCATATTTGTCATTAATGTACCAACAACGCCCCCTTTTAGTTCGCCACGACGTAATGCATCACGAGCAATAATGTAGGCTATTTGGTCACCATCAACTTTATTACCTAACTCATCAACCATGATCACACGATCGCCATCACCATCCAATGCGATACCAAAGTCCGCTTTTTCTTCAAGTACCTTAGCCTGAAGCGCAGCAACATCCGTTGCTCCTACTTTATCGTTAATGTTCACACCATTAGGCTCACAACCGATAGCAATCACTTCGGCCCCTAACTCTGAAAATACTTTGGGTGCAATGTGATAAGTTGCACCATGAGCACAATCAACAACAACCTTAAAACCTTCAAGGCTTAAATGTGTTGGAAAAGTCCCTTTACAAAATTCAATGTAGCGTCCAGCTGCATCATCGATACGATAAGCTTTACCAAGCAATGCTGATTCAACACAGGTTAATGGTTTTTCCATTTCAGCTTCAATTGCAAGTTCAATATCATCCGGTAATTTAGTACCTTGAGCTGAAAAGAATTTAATACCATTATCATAATAAGGATTGTGAGAAGCGGAAATAACAATACCAGCTTCTGCTCGGAACGTACGAGTGAGATAAGCAACTGCTGGTGTTGGCATTGGTCCAGTGAATGCGGCCTTTAAACCAGCTGCAGCTAAGCCTGCTTCTAAAGCTGACTCCAACATATAGCCAGAGATACGGGTATCTTTACCAATTAAGACTTTTTTTGTCCCCGTTTGTGATAATACGCGGCCAGCAGCCCACCCTAACTTCATTACAAAGTCTGGTGTAATGGGTGCTTCACCGACTAAACCACGAATACCATCAGTACCAAAGAACTTACGTTCAGACATGTTTTGCTCCTAGCTATATTGAATACTTCAGTGACGAACAAATTAATGACACATCACAATTCACTTTTATTTCGATTGTTGCAGTACCATATTATAAATTTTCATGACTTCAGCTGTTTCTCTAGCATCATGAACTCGAATAATATGCGCACCTTTCATTGCTGCAATGGTAGCACAAGCTAAACTTCCCGCGAGACATTCAGCAGGTGGCTTACCTAATAAATTGAATATCATTGATTTACGAGACATCCCCGCTAATACAGGTAATCCGAATTGGTGAAATTGTTCAAATTTCGCTAACATTTGATAATTATGTTCAAGCGTTTTACCAAACCCAAAACCAGGATCTAGGATCAACTGCTGACGTGAAATTCCAACATTTTCACACGCTGAAATTCGCTCACTCAGAAAATCAGAAACATCCTGAATAAGATGATTATAATTCGGTTGGTGCTGCATTGTACGAGGCTGGCCTTGCATATGCATCAAGCAAATCGGCACATTGGCTTTTGCGGCAACCTCTAATGCATTAGGCTCTTGCAACGCACGTACATCATTAATCAGATCTGCCCCTGCATTTACCGCCTCTTTCATGACCTGAGCTTTACTGGTATCAATTGAAATCCAACAATCAAAACGTTGACGAATAGCTTCAATGATCGGTACCACGCGATCTAACTCTTCACTAAGTGCCACCTCTTTAGCACCAGGTCGCGTTGATTCACCACCGATATCAATAATGGATGTGCCAGCTTGCAGCATGCTTTCCACATGATTGAGCGCATAATCAATACGATTAAACTTTCCACCATCAGAAAATGAATCTGGCGTAACATTTAAAATTCCCATGACCTGTGGGGTAGATAGTTCTAAATTTTTATTACGACTGGTTAACTGCATCTGCTATTCCATTTTATTAAGATAAAAAAAACCCTGACCAAGGCCAGGGTTTTTATTCAACGCTAAATTAAGCCTGAGGTTTTGTATCGGTATCGTCTTCTTTCGTCAACGCATCAATACCATCGCCAATTGGCTCATCAGGTGCTAATTCAGTTTCAGGTGCTTCTTTACCTGATGGTTTCATTGTATCGTCATTATCCGACCAACCTTTCGGTGCACGGATTTCTGCTTTACGTTCCATCAAGTCATCAATCTGACCTGCGTCAATAGTTTCATATTTCATCAATGCATCTTTCATTGCATGCATGATATCCATATTATCAACTAGAATTTGACGAGCACGTTGATAGTTACGATCAATTAAGGTGCGAACTTCAGTATCAATCAGTTTTGCAGTGTCATCAGACATATGCTTACTTTGTGTAACTGAACGACCAAGGAAGACTTCCCCTTCATCTTCAGCATAAAGTAATGGACCTAACTTCTCAGAGAAGCCCCACTGAGTCACCATCTTACGTGCAATATCAGTTGCGCGTTCAATGTCATTTGATGCACCTGTTGATACTTTATCTACGCCGTAAATCAATTCTTCAGCTAAACGACCACCGTAAAGACTTGAAATCATTGACTCCAAGAACTCACGAGAGTGACTTACACGATCTTGCTCGGGTAAGTACATCGTTACACCTAGCGCACGACCACGTGGAATAATCGATACTTTATATACAGGATCATGATCCGGTACTAAACGACCAATAATTGCGTGACCTGCTTCGTGATACGCAGTTGATTCTTTTTGATCTTCAGACATAACCATTGATTTACGCTCTGCGCCCATCATGATCTTATCTTTCGCTAATTCGAACTCAACCATCGAAACAGTACGCTTGTTACCACGGGCAGCAAATAATGCCGCTTCGTTAACAAGGTTTGCTAAATCAGCACCAGAGAAACCTGGTGTACCACGAGCAATCAATGATGGATTTACATCACCATCTAGTGGCACTTTACGCATGTGAACTTTAAGGATCTGCTCACGACCGCGTACATCAGGAAGACCTACCACTACTTGACGGTCAAAACGACCAGGACGCAGTAATGCAGGGTCTAGTACGTCAGGACGGTTCGTTGCAGCAATAACGATAATACCCTCATTGCCTTCGAAGCCATCCATCTCAACTAGCATCTGGTTCAGTGTTTGTTCACGCTCATCGTGACCACCACCTACACCAGCACCACGTTGACGACCTACCGCATCGATTTCATCGATAAAGATGATACAAGGCGCAGCCTTTTTTGCTTGTTCGAACATGTCACGCACACGAGATGCACCAACACCAACAAACATTTCAACAAAGTCAGAACCAGAAATAGTAAAGAACGGTACTTTCGCCTCACCTGCAATCGCTTTTGCAAGTAACGTTTTACCTGTACCAGGAGGACCAACCATCAACACACCTGTTGGGATTTTACCACCTAGCTTTTGGAAACGGCTTGGATCACGTAAGTAATCAACCAGTTCTTTAACGTCTTCTTTCGCTTCATCACAACCAGCCACATCGGCGAACGTTGTTTTGATTTGGTCTTCGCTCATCATACGCGCTTTAGATTTACCGAACGACATGGCACCTTTGCCACCACCGCCCTGCATCTGACGCATAAAGAATATCCAAACACCAATTAATAGAAGCATTGGGAACCACGAAATGAAGATTGAAGCCAATAGGCTAGGCTCTTCAGGTGGTGTACCAGAAACAGCTACGTTAGCGTTAATTAGATCGTCTAACAGCTTAGGATCATTAGCGACAGGTAAGTATGTTACATAGCTCGCATTATCACGTTTGGTTACAGTGATTTCACGATCATTGAATCGCACTTCCTTTATCTGATCCTGACCGATTTGACGGACAAATGTCGTATAGTCTACTTGACCACTTGCTTTACTACTGTTGGTTCCAAAGCTTTGGAATACAGACATAAGAACAACGGCAATGACTAACCATAAAATCAAGTTTTTTGCCATGTCACTCAAGGTGTTAACCTCGCGATAACTAAAAGATGAATGTAGATTACTACAGTTTGTAACCTGTAGCCACAATATAGACTTCACGCGAGCGATCTCGCGAGGAATCTGGTTTACGAATTTTAACCACTTTGAACATACTACGAATTTCAGCTAGATATTGGTCAAAGCCTTCGCCTTGGAAAACTTTTACCGTAAAACTGCCATTCGGCGCAAGTACTTGTCGACACATATCTAATGCAAGCTCAACAAGATACATCGCTCTCGGTTGGTCGGATGCAAGATTACCACTCATATTAGGTGCCATATCAGACATCACCACGTCAACCATATCTGGTTGAATGCGGTCCAATAGTGCATCTAACACAGCCTCTTCTCGGAAATCACCTTGCAGGAAACTAACACCTGGAAGGGAATCCATTGGCAAAATATCACAAGCAATGACTTGTCCTTCACTACCTACAATTTCTGCCGCATATTGTGACCAACCACCTGGTGCAGCACCAAGGTCAACCACTGTCATGCCCGGTTTTAATAACTTATCTTTGTTCTGAATTTCTTCAATTTTAAAGAAAGCACGTGAACGATAACCACGTTTTTGTGCTTCCTGAACATATTTATCGTCGAAATGCTCTTTTAGCCAGCGGCCAGAACTGCCGGATTGTTTTTTTCTACTCATGCCTAACCTAATGAGTTGAGATACTTGTTAAGTATACGTCTGCCAAAGGCTTTATCGCATCTAATTCATTAAAATGTACAATCAAAATGTGCAGTACAACTCAAACACTACAAATTTTCATGCTGTCATAATGCAAACAAATTAGTCTTCTAGTCTAGATGGCGGTAGAATGTCACGTTTTCAACCCTAATAACCAAAAAAATAGAGTCATCATGAATCTAAGCACCAAACAAAAGCAATTCCTAAAAGGTCTTGCTCACAATCTAAAACCAGTTGTACTTATGGGTGCAAACGGCCTAACAGAAGCTGTATTGGCTGAAATTGAAATTGCACTTAACCATCATGAATTGATCAAAGTTAAGGTTGCTACTGAAGATCGTGAAACTAAAGTTTTAATCGTCGACGCTATCGTTCGCGAAACTAAAGCTGAAAAAGTGCAGGTTATCGGTAAAACGTTAGTTCTTTACCGCCAGAGTGAAGATCGTAAAATCGAGCTTCCTCGTAAATAAAAAAGGCCGCCTAGCGGCCTTTTTTGTATCTATTATTAATACAAAAAAATGCATTAATTACTAATCGATATCACCTATTTTAGTGATTATATTTTCTGATGAATATAATCATCAGTAAAATTATTAGATGTATTTCACTTCTACAATTTCAAACTCTTTTTGACCGCCAGGCGTGGTAATCGCAACCTCATCACCTTCCATCTTACCGATCAAACCACGTGCAATTGGTGAATTCACTGAAATTAAGTTTTCCTTAATATTCGCTTCATCATCACCCACGATACAGTATGTCACTTCACTCTCGGTATCTAAATCTAGCAAAGTGATTGTAGTACCAAAAATCACTTTGCCTGTATTTGGCATAGTAGTTACATCAATAATTTGAGCAACAGATAGTTTGTATTCAATATCACGAATTTGCGCTTCACAAATACCTTGCTCTTCACGAGCCGCATGGTATTCCGCATTTTCTTTTAAGTCGCCAAGCTCACGTGCTTCTGCGATCGCCTGAGAAATAAGAGGGCGACGCTTCAACAATACTTCAAGTTCACTACGTAGCTTTTGTTCGCCACGTACAGTCATTGGCACTTTTTCCATAAATAAATTACCTCAATAACCTGATAGCGCACGCCAATTTCAGGAAATAAAAAAGCTAGCCCAATCGTGATTGAGCTAACAGTGTATATGTCACGATGTTTATCATATTAAACAAAGATGGACAAGAGATCATCCTCGTTACGTCATTAATCTGTTTTTCGTTTTAATAACAGTCAAAAACAATGAATATGCTAAAAATACTATATCAATAATTCATAGTAACAAATCAATAGTTAAAACATTCACCAAAGAAATAAGCCTCTCGCTACCACCTTTTTTTCATTGAGAAAAGTTATAATCTCACACTTCAACAATATTTATACAAATATTCACTCAGGCATTTTCCATTGATTACCTAAATACAACTAAAAAATAAAATTAATTTAGAACTTTTATCGATAGACATAACACACTGATTAAATTAACAATAAAAACTAAAAAAAACAAAAAAGACATACTAATGAGGTATTTTTCAGTTTTTTTTACTAACATAAATCAGTAGACACAAGTAAAAAGAACAGCATGCATTTGGCATAGAAATGCAACACATAAAAATTTAAAAAAGGATTCGGTAATGAACAAGCACCTTATTGCTTTAGCAGTAACAGCAGCAACTCTATCTGGCGCAGCATCAGCAGCACAAGTTTATTCAGATGATACATCTTCTCTTGCTATCGGCGGTCGTGTAGAAGCTCGTGCTCTTCTTTCTGAGCAAGCTGAAAATAATGCAGTAGCACCAACACTACAAAAAACACAAAATGAAGTAACTGATATTTCACGTGTACGTGTAAACATTGATGCGAAAACACAAATCGCAGATGGCGTTCAAGGTATTGGTTTCTACGAGCGTGAGTTCAAAGACGACAATTCTGATGACGAAAACCGTTACATGTATGCTGGTGTAAACAGCGACCAATACGGTCAAATTGTTTACGGTAAGGCTGACGGCTCTCTAGGTATGCTAACTGATTTCACTGATATCATGGCATACGCTGGCTCTGTTGTTGGTGGTACTAAGCTAGCAGTAGCTGACCGTACAACTAACAACCTAGCATACGCTGGTACATTTGGTGATCTAACGTTCAAAGCTAACTACGTTTTCGCTGGCGCTGATTATGATACAGCTGGTAACAAAACAGACGTACACGGTTTCTCAACAGGTGCTGTATACAAAGTAGCTGATACAGGTCTTGCACTAGGTGCTGGTTACGGCGAGCAACGTGACCAACTTGGTAACGCGAATACTCACAAAGCACGTTCAGAGCAAACTTTCGCAGTAGCATCTTACACAATGGGCGATCTATACTTCGGTGGTCTATACAAGTCCGGTCGTCGCGACGGTACTAACTTAGTAACTGGCGATGTAACAGATACTCAAGGCTACGAATTCGCAGCAGCGTACACTATGGGTAAAACTGTATTCACGACTACTTACGGCTTCATGAAAGATGAAAACGCTCACAATGTATACGATGAGCTAGCAAATGCAGCTGCAGTTGATGCTACTTACTACTTCAACAGCAACTTCCGTACTTACGCTTCTTACACATTCAACATGCTTAATAAGAACGAAGTAGGTAAAGTTGCAGCATCTGACCAATTCGTTCTAGGTGCTCGTTACGACTTCTAATCCTTGTGATTAAAAGCAACATATAGTGAAACGTCGGCTTCGGTCGGCGTTTTTTATTACTTTTGTGTCAGTTTTATTCTTTATTTCCTCTCTTTTTTTACCCTCTCTCATATAAACGTTATGATTAAGGCCTATCTCTTAACCAAAATTATGCCTTCACATGTTTAAAAAATTGCTTTGCTCCGCTTTAATGGCAACGACCTTTTCTTCTTTTGCTGCGTTCTTACCTCAGCAAGCTATCGAACACCTGCCCAAAGGGAGCGATGTCGCGCTTCTTATTGTAAACCCAGCCACCAACAAAGTTATATACGATAAACGCGCAGATGAATTACAAGCCCCTGCAAGTACCCAAAAAACGATCACCGCCCTTGCCGCAAAGCTATATCTCGGTAATAACTTCCGCTTTGATACTTACCTTGAAACGAAAGGTAATGATGTCATTTTGAAATTTAATGGCGATCCAACACTTAAACGCAGCGATATTGCCAATTTACTTCGCCAACTAAAACAGCAAGGCATAGCTACGATTAAAGGTAACCTGTACTTAAACGGTGGACATTTTACTGGCTATGAACGTGCTATTGGTTGGCCTTGGGATATTTTAGGCTCTTGCTATAGTGCGCCATCAAGTAGTATCAGCTTAGAGCACAACTGTGTTCAAGGTGCGCTATACAGCAATAAATCTTTGGGTGACGTTACACGCGTAAATGTGCCTAGCCACCAGCCAATTCAAGTAAAAACCTCTGCGATTGTGGTGTCAAAAGCACAGCAAAAAGAGCAGCACTGTCAGCTTTCAATGACATCGAATGATCGTAATATGTATCAAATTAGTGGCTGTATCCAACCTCGTAAACAGCCTCTACCGCTTAAATTTGCAGTACAAAACACAACCTTGTATTCAACTGCAGTTATTCAACAAGAGCTTAAGCGCGCAGGGATAAAGTTAAACGGTAAGGTACTTCGTAACGATAAAGTCAGCGGTAAAATCATTGCAACACATCGCTCAGCCCCATTATCAACGCTGCTTGATATTATGCTGAAGCGCTCTGATAACTTATTTGCCGATAACATTGCCAAAACCATTGGTGCCAAGTATTACCACCAAGCCGGTAGTTACACCAATGGCATTGAAGCAATTAAGGCGATACTAAAAGATAAAGCTGGTATCGATCTTTCTGATACCGTGATGGTGGATGGTTCAGGCTTATCGCGTAACAACCGTTTAACAGCAAGTGATTTAATGAAAGTAGTCACTTACATTTATAACCACCCTAAATTAGGTTTAATGAACGATTTACCCGTATCAGGTAAAAGTGGCACGTTACAGTACCGTCGCAGTCTTCGTGATGCTCCGTTAAAAGGTAAGGTTATTGCTAAAAGTGGCTCTTTATTCGGAACTTATAACCTTGCAGGTGTGATTAAGACCCACAACGGTAAACCACTACTCTTTGTACAGCTAGTGACGAATTACTATCCACATATGCATGACGGTAAAAAAGCAGCATTACCGCCTATTTACCAATTTGAAAAGCAACTTTATAGCTCACTGTATAAAAACGACTAAATAAGAGACCTGAGAGATAAAAGCCGCTATTAAATACTTTCAACTAGAAATATTCGAGCAATAGCGGCTTTTTTAATACAAACAATCTTACTAACCGAAGCCTAGCATCCAATTGACTGTCTTGAAGTAAATCACCATCCCCGTGATATCGACCATTGAAGCTAAGACAGGGCTGACTAATACCGCAGGATCGAGATTTAATGATCTCGCTAGCATCGGTAAAACCCCACCAACACTAGTCGAAATAATCACCTGAATAGCAATGGCTATCCCAATCGCAAATGCTATCGAGTCTAGTGTCATTCCTGCAGGTAACACAACATCCCCACTAAAAAAAATCACCCGTCCAATGATCACGACTGCAAGGCTCAGCGCGATAATAATCGCAACTCTAAATTCTTTCCAAAGCACCAATAACCAATCTTTTGAGCGTATTTCTTCCATTGCCAATGCTCGCACAACCAGTGTTGCCGCCTGCGAGCCAGCATTCCCCCCCGCAGCTGCAATCACCGGCATATAAATCGCAAGTAGGACTAATTGACTCAGGGTATCTTCATAGTGAGAGATAATTAAGCCCGAGACAATTCCCATTAAAGCCAGCCCTACAATCCAACCTATGCGTTCCTTAACATGGTTTAAGACACTATTTTCTAAATAATGCCCGCTCGGTTCAACCTCAGAGCAAATTAACCCTAAACCACTGGCTAGTTGGCGGGCTCGTATGTCCTCTTCTAATTCATCTAAACGATCTAATAAAATTTGCACATGCCGCAATGGGCATTCCTGTAACATAGCTAAAGCCTCTACGACTGGCATTTTTGCCAATAATTGCGCTTGTTCAACTAGATCATATTTTAAAAATGCATTACGTACTGCTAACGCCTCTTTTTGCGCAATATGGGTTGTTGCTGAAAAAGCTGCATAATTCATTACCGCCATGGCGAATCTCCCGATTAGCTGTCTCTCTAGAAAGAGAAGGTAACGACCACCACATTAACATTTGCAATAAACCCTAGCGCACCACATAACAATACAGTCGCGCTGTTGTGGTAAACATAGATTTAAAGCTCATATTATTGATAAGTAAATAAAGAGGAAAATTACAGGAGAGATGTCGAAAATGAATAATTTCAAAAAAGTGGGTTACGAGACATGACTCCGAGCCTAGCAGCACGGAATATACTATTTAATACCGTTACCTAAGCTAATTTTCCAGCTTCATACTCGGGGGATGGTCGGTATTGTTCATTAAAATCTCCAAGAAGAATGTATCGCTTGCTGCGACGCCAGTATCTTACGTTAATAAATCTGAACAGCAACTGATTAAACTAATGATATAAAATTTCAATGAGTTATATGTGATTATGTATTTAACAATAAAAAAAGCCGAACGTTAACGTTCGGCTTTTTATTTCGTAGTGAGTAATACTTATTTAATACGTGCGTGAAGCTCTTGAATTGAAGACACTGTATTGCGGTCATCCGCAGTATGCGCCATACATGTTGCAAATCCCGCATTTAGAGTTGTAGTGTAGTTAACTTTTTCAGCTAGCGCACCACGACGAAGTACTTTTGAATCTTCAATCGCTTGACGACCCGATGCAGTATTTACAATGTAGGTGTATTCATTATTCTTGATACGGTCAAGAATATGAGGACGACCTTCATGAACTTTGTTCACTAGACGTGGGTTAATACCCGCTTCACCAAGAATAACTGCTGTACCGTGTGTTGCATCTAATTGGTAGCCAAGCTTAATTAGCTTAGAAGCTAAATCAACCACACGTTGCTTATCACCTTCACGAACAGATAATAGCGCACGACCACCTTCAGGGTATTCTTTACCACAACCTAATTCAGCTTTAGCGAATGCTTCTGCAAACGTATTACCGATACCCATAACTTCACCTGTTGAGCGCATTTCAGGGCCTAACAGTGGATCAACACCTGGGAACTTGTTAAACGGTAGGACGACTTCTTTCACTGAATAATACGGTGGAATAATTTCCTTGGTAAAACCTTGTGATTCAAGTGATTGACCAGCCATTACACGCGCTGCAATTTTCGCCAGCGGTGCACCTGTCGCTTTAGATACGAACGGTACGGTACGTGCAGCACGAGGGTTAACCTCGATAAGGTACACTTCGTTATCTTTTACGGCGAACTGGGTATTCATTAATCCACGAACACCTAATTCAAACGCTAGGTTCTTCACCTGCTCACGCATCACATCTTGGATTTCTTGACTTAGGGTATAAGCAGGCAGTGAACATGCAGAATCACCTGAGTGAACACCCGCTTGCTCGATATGCTCCATGATACCGCCAATCACCACTTGCTCACCGTCGCAAATTGCATCAACGTCTACTTCCACCGCATCATCTAAGAAACGATCGAGTAGTACAGGTGATTCATTTGAAACACTTACCGCTTCATTGAAGTAGCGACGTAGATCTTGCTCGTCGTAAACAATTTCCATTGCTCGACCGCCAAGTACATACGATGGACGTACCACTAATGGGTAACCAATGTCACGCGACTTCTCAATCGCTTGCTCCATCGTTGTTACCGTTGCATTTTCTGGTTGCAGTAAACCTAAACGGTCAACGGCTTGTTGGAAACGCTCACGATCTTCTGCGCGGTCAATCGCATCTGGACTTGTACCGATAATTGGCACACCTGCCGCTTCTAGTGCACGAGCGAGTTTCAGTGGTGTTTGACCGCCATACTGAACAATCACACCTTTTGGCTTTTCAACACGTGCGATAGCCAGTACATCTTCAAGTGTTACAGGTTCGAAGTACAGACGATCTGATGTGTCATAGTCAGTTGATACAGTCTCTGGGTTACAGTTAACCATGATAGTTTCATAACCATCTTCACGTAGCGCCAGTGATGCATGAACACAACAGTAGTCAAACTCGATACCTTGACCGATACGGTTTGGACCACCGCCCAGTACCATGATTTTGTCTTTGTCCGTTGGATTTGCTTCACACTCTTCATCGTATGATGAGTACATGTAAGCAGTATCTGATGAGAATTCAGCGGCACACGTATCTACACGCTTGTAGACAGGATGAATGTCAAACTGATCACGTAGTTTACGAATTTCGCCTTCGCTAACACCCAATAATTTAGCAAGACGTGCATCTGCAAAACCTTTGCGCTTAAGCTTACGTAATACGTCAGCATTAAGACCTGCAAAACCGCCAGCTTTCACTTGCTCTTCAAGTTTGATGATTTCTTCAATTTGAACCAAGAACCAACGGTCAATGTTAGTTAGATTGAAGATACCGTCAACCGACATACCCGCACGGAAAGCATCACCGATGTACCAAATACGCTCAGCACCTGCTTCTTTCAGTTCATGTCGGATCTTGCTCATCGCATTTGGATCATCAAGATCAACCATTTCATCAAAGCCGTTCGCGCCAACTTCTAGGCCACGTAGTGCTTTATGTAATGATTCTTGTTGGTTACGGCCAATCGCCATAACCTCACCTACCGACTTCATTTGTGTCGTTAAGCGATCGTTAGCGCCAGCAAATTTCTCGAAGTTAAAGCGAGGAATTTTCGTTACTACGTAATCAATAGTTGGTTCAAATGATGCCGGTGTTGCGCCGCCTGTGATGTCATTCATCAGTTCATCAAGGGTGAAACCAATCGCCAGTTTTGCCGCGATTTTTGCAATCGGGAAACCTGTTGCTTTTGATGCTAATGCCGATGAACGAGATACACGTGGGTTCATCTCGATGATAACCATACGGCCATCTTTCGGGTTAATACCAAACTGGACGTTTGAACCACCGGTTTCAACACCAATTTCGCGCAGTACTGCAAGCGATGCATTACGCATTAATTGGTATTCTTTATCTGTTAGTGTTTGCGCAGGTGCGACTGTGATTGAGTCACCGGTGTGAATACCCATTGGGTCGAAGTTTTCAATTGCACACACAATGATACAGTTGTCGTTCTTATCACGAACCACTTCCATCTCATATTCTTTCCAACCAATCAGTGATTCATCAATCAATAATTCATTGGTTGGTGATAGGTCGATACCGCGCGAACAAATTTCTTCAAATTCTTCTTTGTTGTATGCAATACCGCCACCTGTACCACCCATAGTAAATGACGGGCGAATAATACAAGGGAAGCCAACCATTTCGAGAACTTTGTAAGCTTCTTCCATCGTTGTTGCAGTATCAGCACGAGGACACTCAAGGCCGATGGCTTTCATTGCTTTGTCAAAACGAGAACGGTTTTCAGCTTTATCAATTGCATCCGCTGTTGCACCGATCATTTCAACATTGAATTCTTCTAATACGCCATATTTTTCAAGATCTAACGCACAGTTAAGTGCGGTTTGACCACCCATGGTTGGTAGTACCGCATCAGGGCGCTCTTTAGCAATGATATTACGTACCACTTCCCAGTGAATTGGCTCTATGTAAGTTGCATCAGCCATTTCAGGATCAGTCATGATAGTCGCAGGGTTAGAGTTTACCAGAATAACGCGGTAACCCTCTTCACGAAGTGCTTTACAAGCTTGTGCACCAGAGTAATCGAACTCACAGGCCTGACCGATAACGATCGGTCCAGCACCTAGAATTAGTACACTTTTTATATCAGTACGTTTTGGCATTTCTTACTACTCCCGGCTTAGGCGCTGTGTTTCTTAATTAATTCGATAAAGTGATCAAATAATGGTGCTGCATCATGTGGACCAGGGCTCGCTTCTGGGTGGCCTTGGAAACTGAATGCAGGCTTGTCGGTACGATGAATACCTTGTAGCGAGCCATCAAACAGGGATTTGTGTGTCGCACGTAAATTTTCAGGTAACGTTGCTTCGTCAGCAGCAAAACCGTGGTTCTGGCTGGTGATCATCACAACATCACGATCTAAATCTTTAACAGGGTGGTTAGCACCATGGTGGCCAAACTTCATTTTTACTGTTTTTGCACCACTTGCTAAGGCAAGAATTTGGTGACCTAAACAAATACCAAAGATTGGAATATTTTTATCGAGGAATGTTTTGGTTGCTTCAATCGCGTAAGTACATGGCTCTGGGTCACCAGGACCATTTGATAAGAATACGCCATCTGGATTTAACGCAAGCACGTCTTCTGCTGACGTTTGTGCAGGCACAACTGTTAAGCGACAACCACGGTCAACCAACATACGTAAAATATTACGTTTAGCACCAAAATCATAAGCGACTACATGGTAAGGCAGTTCTTTATCTTCTTGTGCTTCTGGTAAACCATTCTCTAATGTCCAAGAACCTTGCTTCCAGCTGTAAGTTTCGCTTGTTGTCACTTCTTTCGCTAAATCCATGCCTTTCAGACCAGGAAACGCTTTCGCTTGTTCAAGTGCAAAACCTTCATCGATATTGTTACCTGCAACGATACAACCGTTCTGCGCACCTTTTTCACGAAGAATACGGGTTAGCTTGCGAGTATCGATATCAGCGATACCAACGATGTTTTGTGATTTTAGATAGTCAGAAAGAGATTGTTCAGAGCGGAAGTTTGAAGCGATAAGAGGAAGATCACGAATAACCAAACCTTGTGCATGAATTGCCGTGGATTCTTCGTCTTCGGTATTAGTACCGGTATTGCCAATGTGGGGATAAGTAAGGGTAACGATCTGTTGTGAGTAGGAAGGGTCAGTGAGAATTTCCTGATACCCCGTCATCGAAGTATTAAAAACGACTTCACCAACGGCCGAACCATCTGCTCCAATGGACACGCCGCGGAACACAGTCCCATCTTCAAGGACTAATAGCGCAGATTTGCTCAAGACAACCTCCAATTAAATAAAAATGCAATTAAAACAGATAAACTTGCAATTACCCATTCCTTTTCATATCAAAAACCACGTCTTACTGATTTTTGACAAATTGCGCAAATTCTATTGATCTGTTAGCAATCTGTCAACATAAGAGCAGAAATAAATTCAACAAATAACTATCTCAACACAATTAAGTATCCAAAATGCTAAAATAACATGTTTAGTCGTATTTTTTAGTATCAACATCAAATCAAATGAGAACGCAACCGTTTGCAATCAAAACCAAACCATTAACAAATACAAACACCCATCAAAAAAGCCAAAAATGATAACTAAGCAAACACAAATAACCATCTAACAAAAAAAACACGACCAACCATCTATTTTACACAGTAAATAAACCCAGCTCAGTGCGATATTTAACCACCTCAAAAATATACTGATATAACACGAATAAATTCATCTCTATTTGTATTTACAATATTTATTCTCACTTTATTCAGATATAAAAAAACCTGCTTATTAGCAGGTTTTTGTCTCGATTATAATGAATCAAGCCCTAAGACATCTTCCATAGTATAAAAACCAGGCGATTTATCATTGAGCCATACCGCCGCTCTCACCGCACCATTGGCAAATGTCATTCTGTCTGTCGCTTTATGAGTGATCTCCACACGCTCACCGATATCTGCAAACATGGCGGTGTGTTCACCTACTATGTCACCAGCACGAATCGTAGCAAAACCAATCTCATCACGAGTACGCTCACCCGTGATCCCCTCTCGAGCATAAACTGCAACATCACTTAATTTATTGCCCATCGCGCCCGCAATCGCTTCTCCCATCCCAATTGCTGTTCCTGATGGTGCATCCACTTTATGACGATGGTGCGCTTCGATAATTTCAATATCGCAGTAATCGCCCATCACTTTGGCAGCTTTTTCTAACAATTTGAAAACCAGATTAACCCCTACACTATAGTTAGGCGCCATCACGATAGAAATATCACGAGCAGCAAGATCAATTAACTCTCGCTCTTGCTCTGTAAAGCCGGTTGTACCAATTACAATTTTTTTATTATGTTGCTGACAAAACTCAATATTCGCCAATGTTGCGACAGGTGCAGTAAAGTCAATTAACACATCAAAATCATCAAGAGCCTGGTTAAGATCATCAACAATGATCACATTGGCAACACCCGTTCCTGCTAACTCACCAGCATCAGCACCTACTAATGTAGAACCTGCACGCTCAGTCGCGGCACCTAATTCTGCTTTTTCTGATAGTTGTGTTGCTTTTAATAGCTGACGCCCCATTCGGCCAGCAGCTCCGGCTATCGCAATTCTTACCATTGCGTGCTTCTCCCTTGATGAATATATAATTATCTCAATACTGTAGCGGTTTTACAGACGATAAAAAAGCCCCAGCTTTCACTGAGGCTTATTCTGTACAAATCAATATGCTATTAGATATTCTTTACTTGTAACTCTTTAGGTACTTCAAAGAACATGTTTTCTTCACGACCTGAAAGCTCTTCCACTTCAGAGCCTGTTAACTTTTTGATCTGCTCGATAATTTGATTAACGAGTTCTTCTGGCGCTGAAGCCCCCGCAGTCACTCCAACCTTGGTTTTATTTTCAAACCAGCTAGCTTGTATATCTTCAACACAATCGGTTAAATAACCCGGTGTTCCAAGCTTTTCAGCTAACTCACGTAAACGGTTAGAGTTGGAAGAATTTTTTGAGCCAACCACAATCATTACATCAACCATTTCAGCCATTTCACGCACAGCATCTTGGCGGTTCTGAGTCGCGTAACAAATATCATCTTTACGTGGCCCTTGGATTTTTGGAAACACTTGGCGCAAGCGATCAATGACATCTGCCGTTTCATCCACAGATAATGTCGTCTGGCTAACATAGTGAAGATTAGTTGGATCTTTAACGATGGAGGTCAGCTTATCGACATCCTCCGGTTTTTCAACAAGGTACATACCACCATCTTGATTAGCATATTGCCCCATTGTACCTTCGACTTCGGGATGTCCTGCGTGTCCAATCAGCACCACTTCCATCGCTTTTCGACTAGCACGAGCCACTTCCATATGTACCTTTGTCACCAATGGACACGTTGCATCAAACACGGTTAATTGACGTTGCTTAGATTCATTACGCACCGCTTGAGAGACACCGTGAGCTGAAAATATAACGATATTGTCATCAGGCACTTCGCTAAGCTCTTCAACAAAAATCGCCCCTCGCTGCTTTAGCCCTTCAACAACAAAACGGTTATGTACGACTTCGTGGCGAACATAAATAGGCGGTTGGTACATTTCCAACGCACGCTCGACAATGCTGATCGCACGATCAACACCAGCACAAAAACCTCGTGGATTTGCGAGTAAGATTTTCATCAACAATTGCTCTTAACTTTCAATGGAGACAACCTCCACCTCAAAGGTGACAGCTTGCCCTGCAAGTGGATGATTGAAATCAACAGTAACAGAGTCACCCACAACGGCTGTAATTATTCCGGGAATATCATGTCCATCGGGACCTGCAAAGGCGATAATGTTGCCCACTTCAGCAGGAGCATCAGCACCAAATTTAGCTAAATCAAGATGGTGGATATTATCGGGGTTAGGTAAACCAAATGCATCTTCTGGCGATAGTTCAAATGTACCTTTTTCACCAATAGTTAACCCTAATAAACACTTTTCAAAATTGTCAGTTAAACTGCCATCTCCCATGCGAAACATTGCAGGTTTACCTGCGGCATAAGTAGATTCAGCAACCGATCCATCATCAAGTTTAATGGCAAAATGCATCAGCACTTCGCTGTTATCTTTAATCACCGACATAGCACATCCTTTTGTATGATCGCTTATTGATCTAACAACAAGTCGCTCATTTTATTTTAATGTTCCCATTTAACAATAAACCATCGTGCGTATCAACGGACAGGCACTAAGGTTTTACATTTGTACCACTTGATTTGTTAAATCAAGAATAAGACGTCAATATGCACAGATAAAAAAACGCAGCTCATAAAATGAACTGCGTTTAATATTGACGTGTTATTAATACCAGTTAAAGGTAACTAATTACGACTTAGCTTGCTTGTCTGATTTAAAACCATCAAGTATCAACAAAGCCGCACCGACACATATTGCACTATCAGCAATATTAAATGCAGGCCAATGGTAGCTACCATAGTAAAGGTCTAGAAAATCAACCACAAAACCATGATAGATACGATCAAATAAGTTACCTAATGCGCCACCAATAATTAATGCATAAGCAATATTAGCGATTTTATTTGTCGCAGGTGTACGACGCATCCAGTACATTAATAAGCCACAAACACCAAAGGCAATAGCTGCAAATAACCAACGCTGCCAACCACTTGCGTCACTTAAAAAACTAAACGCTGCACCGGTATTGTGCACATAAAGTAAATTAAAAAACGGCAGTACTTCGATCCGGTTTGGCCAGCCATAGCCCATCGTGTCCATCACTAACAGTTTGGTACCATTATCGATGATAAATACCAGAACCGCTAACCATAGCCAACGGATGCCAGATTGTTTAACTGTTAGCGATTGCTTCAGTGCTGTACTTGTCATTATGCAAACTTTCTCTTTTCGCCTTCGCCATCGATGTTAGTTGCACAGCGACCACAAATTTCTTCATGACCTGCAATTGTGCCAACATCAGCAACATGGTGCCAACAACGCTCACACTTCGCTGCTTCAGATGCTTTAACCGTTACGAATAAACCTTCAATATCGGTTTCTTGCGCATTTTCAGGCTTACTATCAGCAACAACAACTTGAGCTTTAGATGTTAATAGAACAAAACGTAGTTCGTCTTCTAACTTATTCAGCTTCTCAGCCAATTTAGCATTAGCAGAAAGAATAACCTCAGCCTGTAGTGAGCCACCGATCACTTTTTCACTACGCGCCGTTTCAAGTAACTTGTTCACCGCGCCACGAACTTGTTGGATTTCAGCCCAGAATTCATTGCTTAGCTCTTCGTTATCAGCAAGACCAAATAGACCATCGAACCACTCACCAGTAAACACGAACTTGTCACGCTGACCTGGCATTTCGTTCCAAATTTCATCTGCTGTGAATGACATGATAGGTGCCATCCAACGAACTAATGCCTCTACAATGTAGTAAAGCGCAGTCTGACAGCTACGTTGAGCATGGCTTCCACGTTTTGCTGTGTATTGACGATCTTTGATTACATCTAAGTAGAATGAACCCATCTCAATAGAACAGAACTGCATTAAGCGTTGTGTTACTGCGTGTAGGTTGTAATCTTCGTAATCTTTGATAATTTCTTCTTGAGCTGCCATTGCACGGCCAACAGCCCAACGATCAAGAGCTACCATTTCTTCAGCTGGAACACAGTCAGTTTCAGGGTTGAAACCGCTTAAATTAGCTAAGAAGAAACGTGCCGTGTTACGAATACGACGGTAAGCATCGGCAGAGCGCTTTAAGATCTCATCAGATACAGCCACTTCGCCAGTGTAATCAGTCGAAGCAACCCATAGACGTAAAATATCAGCACCAAGCTTATTCGTGACATCTTTTGGTGCAACGACATTACCGATAGATTTAGACATCTTACGGCCTTGACCATCAACCACGAAGCCGTGAGTTAACACTTGCTTGTACGGTGCTTTATCTTTCATCGCTACCGATGAAATCAATGAAGACTGGAACCAACCGCGGTGTTGGTCTGAACCTTCAAGGTAAAGATCCGCTGAATGACCATTAAATTCTGGACGGCTATCAACCACTGAGAAATGCGTAACACCTGAGTCAAACCATACATCTAGTGTATCGAGTACTTTTTCGTAATTTGCGGCATCTTCTGCGCTCATTACATCAGTCAGTTCTAGATCCCACCAAGCTTGAATGCCTTTTTGCTCAACAAGCTGTGCTACTTTTTCAATTAGCTCAGAGGTTTGAGGGTGAAGTTCTTGCGTTTCTTTATGGATGAATAGTGCAATTGGCACGCCCCACGTACGCTGGCGCGAGATACACCACTCAGGACGACCTTCGATCATACCTTCAATACGGCTTTGACCCCACTCAGGCATCCATTGAACATTTTTGATTTCGCCCAATGCTTTCGTTCGTAGACCTGCTTTGTCCATAGAAATGAACCATTGCGGCGTAGCACGGAAGATAATTGGCGTTTTATGACGCCAGCAGTGTGGGTAGCTGTGTGTGATTTTTGAGAAATTCAATAGTGAGCCGTGCTCACGTAGTACTTCAACAACAGCTTCATTTGCTTTAAATACGTGTTGACCAGCAAAGATCTCAGTATCTGGTAGGTAAACACCATTACTGCCCACAGGGTTTGCAATTTCAAGATTGTATTTTTGACCTACCACGAAGTCTTCTTGACCGTGACCAGGAGCGGTATGTACACAACCTGTACCTGATTCAGTCGTTACGTGATCACCTAAAATTACTGGCACATCAAAGCTGTAGAATGGGTGGTTAAAGCGAAGTAGCTCAAGCTCTTCACCTTTACAGAAACCCAGGATTTCTGATTCTTCAAAACCAACACGACCCATTACATCTTTTACAAGCTCTGCCGCTACGATTAAACGTTGCGGCTGAGGATGTGCTTCTGTAACTGGTGTTTGTACTAATGCGTACTCAAGATCAGCACTTACAGCTACTGCGCGGTTAGCAGGCATTGTCCAAGGCGTTGTTGTCCAAATAACAATCGATACATCGCCTTGACCTTGATCAGCCACACAACCAAATTTAGCTAATACAGCCGCTTCATCTACCGCTTTAAATTTCACATCGATAGATAGCGATACTTTATCTTGGTATTCAACTTCAGCTTCAGCCAGTGCTGAACCACAGTCAGTACACCAGTGAACAGGTTTAAAACCCTTCAACAAGTGATCGTTATCTGCAATTTTACCTAATGCACGAATAATGTTGGCTTCGGTATCGAAGTCCATTGTGCGGTAAGGCTTGTCCCATTCACCTAGTACACCTAAACGAATGAAACTTTCTTTTTGACCATTAACTTGACCTGCAGCATATTCACGACACTTTTCACGGAATTCAGCTGCTGTCACTTTTTGACCCGGCTTACCCACTTTTTTCTCTACCATCAATTCGATAGGTAGACCGTGACAGTCCCAACCAGGGATATACGGTGAGTCAAAACCAGACAGAGTCTTTGACTTAATAATAATGTCTTTAAGAATCTTGTTTAGTGCGTGACCAATGTGAATATCACCGTTAGCGTATGGAGGGCCATCGTGTAATACGAAAGATTTTTTACCTTTCTTTGCTTTACGGATTTCACCGTAAAGATCTTCATCATACCAACGCTTAAGCATTGCAGGCTCACGCTGAGCTAGGTTGCCTCGCATCGGAAACCCTGTTTCAGGCAGGTTCAGGGTATCTTTATAGTCGCTCATTGATTCTAGATTCCGTTACTTGGGCGAAGTTGGACATTATTACGCTCAGACAGCCACACCCGTGCTGTTTGAGCATCTCGCTCGATTTGGCGTTTAAGCGCATCGAAGGATTCAAATTTCTTTTCGTCACGCAATTTATGGCGTAACACGACTTCTAGCTGATGTCCGTAGAGATCAGCATTAAAATCAAATAAGTGTACTTCAAGTTGTTGGCGTACACCTTTTACGGTTGGTCGATGACCAACATTAGCCACCCCCATCACAGGGCGACTATCTGCACCATACACTTCAACAGCATAAACACCAGCTACCGGCGCTACACGTCGCTTTAAAGGTATATTGGCGGTAGGGAAATTAATAGTTCGACCGAGCTTGCGTCCGTGTGAGACACGTCCGCGAATACTGTAAGGCCGACCAAGCATCATCTCCGCTTGTTCAAGTTCGTTATTTGCCAGTGCTTGACGAATGGCAGTGCTGCTTACACGCTGCTCCGAAACACAAAAGCTTTGGGTACTTACCACCTCAAAGCCATGTTTTAGACCAGCGGCAACTAACATATCAAAACTGCCACTACGACCTTGTCCAAAGCGAAAATCATCGCCAATAACAAGAAACTTAACACCCAATTGCTTAACCAACAAGCACTCAACGAAATCTTCAGCACTCATGGTAGCAAAATGATGATTAAAATTTACGCACAATAAACGATCGATACCGACCTTTTTTAGCTGTAAATATTTATCTCTAAAACGGGTTAAGCGTGCTGGCGCTTTATCTCCTGCGAACAATTCTAACGGCTGAGGCTCAAATGTCATTACCGTTGCGGAAAGTTGCATCGCATGGGCTTTAGCTACCACTTGACGTAGCAATGCTTGATGCCCTAAATGAACACCATCAAAGTTGCCGATAGTCAACACACAGCCATGATGCTGGGGTTGAATATTATGTATACCTCGAATTAATTCCATGTGCTCTGTTACTTACCACTCATCAATGTTTACACGCAAAAAGATGCAACCAATTAAAATCCGCCTTTAAGCTAATAACTCCGCCGCTATTGCTGCGAAAAATGTTCTCTTTCTACAATAAAGCTGGCGGATTATATACTACTCAACGCTTTCAATCAGCTATCTGTACGCAGATGTCGTGGGCGAATGCCTAAAATCATCGCAATTATTAGATAAACACCAATGCCTATTGCAATTAAACCAAACAACCAGCCGACACGTTCGAGCAAATGAAAACCCAACCACTGTTCAATTGTAGGGCTTAACCATAACAAGCTTGCCACCATTAAAACACCAGCCACAGCAAGTCGCAGAACAAAAAATAACGTTTGACGGCTAATGCGATAAATATTGCCAACATGCAGCCCACGGTATAGTAATGCAGCATTTAAAAATGCCGATAATACACTAGCGATAGATAAACCAACATAACCATAAAATGGTGCAAATATACCGTTAAACACCATATTGCTCACCATCGCAATAATGCCAATTTTCACCGGTGTTTTTGTATCTTGTCGTGCGTAATAACCTGGCGCGAAGATTTTTATTAGCATGTAATTTAATAAACCGGCAGATACAACCCATAGCGATGCTGCGGTTTGGTTTACATCATAAACGCTAAATTCCCCACGCATAAACATTACCATCAACATTGGTTTAGCCAGTGTGACCATCCCCAGCATGGCTGGAATACCAAGCAGTAGCACCATTCTTACGCCCCAGTCCATTGTCTGAGCAAATTGTTCTGGCGATTTATCAACGTGTTTACGTGAAAGCGCGGGTAATATTACCGTCGCTATTGCAATACCAAATAAACCCAGAGGAAATTCTAATAAACGATCAGAGTAATACAACCAACTGATTGAGCCCGTCATTAAGAAACTAGCAATGAAGGTATCAAGCAATAAGTTAATTTGGGTAACAGAAACACCAAACAGCGCTGGCAACATCAGTTTGCGAATTTTTGTCACACCCGGATCATTCCAACCCCATTTAGGGCGAACTAAATATCCTTCGCGATACAAAAATGGCAATTGGAAGCTAAACTGCACTAAGCCACCAACGAAAACACCGATAGCTAAACCAATCTCTGGTTGAGCCAGATGTGGAGAAACAAACCACGCACAACCAATAATAGAGATGTTTAAAAAAACAGGGGTAAATGACGATATCGCAAATTTACCTAACGTATTTAATATCGCGCCAGATAATGCAACAAAAGTAATAAACCACAAATACGGGAAAGTAATTTTTAGCAGTAAACTCGCTAGTTCAAATTTTTCCGCATCAGCCCCGCCATGTAGCCAATCCCAGAACCAACCAAATCCGAATAACGCCGTCACAGCGCCGGAGCCTAACACCCCAAACAATGTCACTATCGTTACAATGCCGCCTAGCGTTCCTGCCGCTTTTGCAATCAACTCTCGTGTTCGATCAACATCGCCTGCCGCATGATATTCAGTCAATACAGGTACAAATGCTTGCGAAAAAGCCCCTTCGGCAAAAAGGCGACGTAAAAAGTTGGGAATTTTATTTGCAAAGAAAAAAACATCGGCCGCAGCCCCTGCTCCCATAAGGTTAGCAACCACCACATCTCGGACTAAACCGAGTACGCGAGAGACCAAAGTCATGGCGCTAACTATCATTCCAGAGCGTAAAAGACGCTTACTCACAAAAAAACCTCATAAAAGATGACTCAGAAAGGTGACTTCTGATTCCAAATACTGGTAAAATCTGCCGCCATATTAACCGTGTTAATCCGCAAGTGCCAACTTGATTGGTCTGGCGGTTATTCGCACAAATCATTTGACAATTACAAAGAACCAAGGCATAGTCCTCGGCCTTAAATTGTCACCGTACCAAGATTTGGGAGTTACACCCTTGGCAAATATCAAATCTGCTAAGAAACGTGCACTAACTTCAGAAAAACGTCGCCAGCACAACGCTAGCCGTCGTTCTATGATGCGCACTTTCTTCAAGAAAGTAATTATCGCTATTGAAGCTGGTAATAAAGAAGCTGCAACACAAGCTTTCGCTGAAATGCAACCTGTTATGGATCGCATGGCTACTAAAGGCCTGATCCACAAAAACAAAGCTGCACGTCATAAAGCTCGTCTAGCTGCTAAAATCAAAGCTCTTTAATTTTTAATTTTTGAGTTTAGATTTAAAAAAACCGACCTCGAGTCGGTTTTTTTATACCTGAAATTTATATTCCTCTGACTCTCAGCTGCTATTTTTGTGGCACACTGTCTTCTCATTCTTATCTTCATTAAGAGCAAAACATGAAAAAAACGTTGTTACGAGGTTTGCTCAACGTCCTACCTTTAGTCTTGAGCATATGGCTATTTTGGTCATTATTTGAGTCATTAGACAAAGTCGGTAACTTTTTATTTGGTTTATTCCATATAACTGAGTTATTCAAAGGCGCAGGATTTTTATTGATCCTGACTTTATTATTTATTGCTGGTCTTCTTTTCTCTGTTAGCCCTATTGCTTGGCTGTATGATTTCATTATTCGACAATTAATGCGTTTTCCGTTCTTTAAAACGGTATACAGCAGCATCAATGACATTGCCTCACTCATCAGCAGCGATAATAAAAATAAAGGGCAGCAGACGGTTTTAGTGCATCAAGCCAATGATAGTTATGTAATCGGCTTTATTATGTCTGACGACATGCCAGAACCGCTCGCTAATGCGCTCCCTGAGGGGGATTGGGTTCCTGTATTATTCCCACTAAGCTATCAAATTGCTGGAGTGACAACCTTGGTTAAGCGTGAAGACTTGACACTTGTTGATTGGTCCTTCGAAGAAGCGATGCGCTACAATCTAACAGCGGGGATCTCTACACCCAAAGGAAAAAATGATAAAAACACCAAAGAAGAAACAGACACGCTTTCTGATAGCTGATAAATAAGCCCCTCATAAGCGCGCTATCCATCAGCCTGCAACTTTAGTAGCCTCATCAATGGGTATGAGGCTACTTAAACAAATAACCGACTAAAATCCGCCTCACAGATACGCGTGACCGATGGATGCATAATCATCCGTTCCGCAAAAATCACATAATACTCTTCTGAAATATCACTCACTCGTTTAACCTCATGCACTTGGCACGATTCCTTTAACTCATCAGCATAATTAGAGGGAGCAATAAACATAGATTGTTGATAAGATGAAAACGCTTTCATCAGAGCTGAATCATCAAATTCACCTAAAATATTAGGTGTGATCCCTTGTTGATCAAACCATTGGTGCAGTTTTCTCCCCATCGCAGAGCGGCGGCTTGGCACTAACAATTTATAATCTTCAATACATGCGGGAAACGTCGATTCTGATAGTTTATCTGAGCAGAAAAAGCTCATTCCAGACTCCCCTAATTTCTTGCTGTATAAACCAGGACTTTGGGTTGAATCTACGGGGCAATCAGAAAGGATCATATCGAGCTTATGCTGGGATAATTGTTCTAACAACATCTCATGGGTTGATTCAAAACAGCTAAAATGAATTCGCTGATCATCAGGCATGCCTTCTAATAACACTTGGCTAACTAACCGTTTAGACAACGCATCAGCAACACCCACTTCAAAAAGCTGATTATCTCGCTGGGTATAGTTGATCCGATCCAGCATTTGATAACTTAAATCAAACATTTTATCGGCATACTTAAACACCATTTGTCCTAATTCAGTTGGTTCAATCTGGCGTCCTACACGTTTAGTTAATCGCCCTTTTAAACGATCTTCTAAAGCACGGATCTGCCCTGTTACCGTTTGTGGCGCTAGAAATAAAGCATCCGCAGCTTTGGTCACTGAGCCCTGTTTACACACCATCCAAAAATAATATAAGTGATTATAATTTAAGTGAGACATACCCTTACCAACTCATAAAAAAACCCCAACGACAAAGCTTACGCAGTGCCACTGGGGTCTTCAATCTTTATCTTATTATTTCTAATAAACGCGTAATAGAAACCTATTAACTCGCAGGTTGACGATTAAATCGTTCAAGATTGCGATATAGCTCACCGCTTCGCTGCTCAAGTGCTCGATCTTGGAAAGATGATTTAGAGGTGATTACTTTTTTTACCTCTTCTTTCCCATCATTTAAACCTTGCAAATAAGCCTGACAAACCTCAGTTCTATCAGCCGTTGTACATTGTTGATAGTTCATAGCTGCAACACTTGAGGTTGCGAAAGTTGAAAACAGTATAGCTAATAGGTATTTATACATATTACGCCTCTACTTTTTGTGCTTCCTTTGGAAGAGAGCGACTCAGTAACACGTAACCCACAACTGCCGCTACTGTTGAGCCTAACAATATTCCTAATCGTGAGTAAGTTGCAAAACTTTCACCTGCCCCAACAAATGCTAATGATGAGATGAAAATCGACATCGTAAAGCCGATACCACACAGTACCGATACCGCAAAAATATGCTTAAAGTTAATATCATCAGGTAATTTCGCAAAACCACATTTCACAGCGATAATACATGCAGTAAAGATACCTAATGGTTTACCAATAAACAGACCTGCTGCGATACCTGCAGGTAACATTGCTGACAAACTTTCTAAAGACACGCCATCTAATGAGATCCCTGCATTAGCGAAAGCAAAGATAGGCAGAATCAAGAAAGCAACATACGGGTGTAGTACATGCTCTAAATGCTTCAATGGTGAGTGTTTATCTGAACGACCATCTTTGCCCGTTAGTGGAATAGTAAAACCAAGGATAACACCAGCTAACGTAGCGTGAACGCCTGATTGCAATACACTGAACCACAAAATAGCACCGACAATTAAGTACCAAGAAAGCTTAGTAACATTCTTCGCATTCATGATGAACAAGGTCGCAGTAGCAACAAAAGCAACCGCAAGAGCAACCGTTGATAGATCAGAGCTATAGAACAGCGCGATAATGATAATCACCCCTAAATCATCAATAATCGCAAGTGCAAGCAAGAATACTTTCAAGCTTACCGGTACACGATTACCCAGTAGTGCCATCACACCTAATGCAAATGCGATATCTGTCGCAGCAGGGATTGCCCAACCTTTAATAGCCATTGGATCATTATAGTTAAACGCAACATAAATTAATGCAGGTGCAACCATACCGCCCACTGCCGCAATAGCAGGGAAAATCGCTTTCTCTTTAGTATTTAGTGCTCCTTCAATTAGCTCACGCTTTACTTCTAAGCCAATAAGCAAAAAGAAAACAGCCATTAAACCATCATTGATCCAATGAGAAACAGATAAGCCAGCAACATAACTGTGCAATGTATCGGTATACACTGATGCTAGCGGTGAATTAGCAATGATCATCGCAATAAGCGCAGCAATAATCAGCACAATTCCACCAGCTGATTCTAATTTAAGAAACTTACGAATAGCATCGGTCATCGACCGTCACTCCTATAAAACAATATGAATTAATCAATTAAATGCAGTGTAAACGTCATTATCAGCACTTGTGAAATCGTTTGTTTAGATACAATAACTCGGAAATACCGAATAATTAGAGCTATAACAATATAATAACCGTGCTGTATTAACGAACCTTTGACATTAGCGCGCATTTCCCTGTCATGTGCTTCCCTATTAAATATAGGCAAACTGTCATAATTGACCGATTTTTACGACTTATCGTAAAAAAAGACAACCTTTCGATATACCATATAAAAAAAAAACTTAAATTTCCTTTTTCACCAAAAGCCTCTTAATAATCTATATATAACAGATAGTTAATTATATAAAAACAAAAATAAAATAGTGCCAGTTAATCGCTTGCCATCACAAAAAAGCGACAAATTATGTTTGTGACAATCAGTGTAATATTTCTGAAATAAAAGCCATCTACTATCCACACAGATTTCAACCAAATGACACCAAAACGACATACTATTGTCATGGAGAAATGATTATGACAACCCAAGCCACTACTGCTGTATCTAAGTTCAGCTCTATGCGTTGGGTCCGCTGGGCCAACCTAGCGTTCATGCTTTATCTTTTACTTGTTGCTGTATCCATGATCAGCAGCGGTTTTAAATGGTCTGTTGGCGAACAAGCTAAAACCTTATTCGAATTTGCCTCTCACCCTGTAGCAGGACTCATGATTGGCTTAATCGCAACAGCATTAATTCAGTCATCAAGTACGGTAACGTCAATCATTGTTGGTCTTGTTGCCGGTGGTTTGCCTGTTGAAACAGCAATCCCAATGGTAATGGGTGCAAATATTGGTACTACACTAACTAATACGTTAGTGAGCTTAGGACATGCGCGTTGTAAGGATGAATTCCGTCGTGCTTTTGCCAGTGCAACCGTCCATGATTTCTTCAACCTACTAGCTGTAGCAATTTTCTTGCCACTAGAGATGATGTTTGGTCTGCTAGATAAAATGTCTAGTTGGTTAGTGTCTCCATTCTTAAATGCTGGCGATATGAGCATGAAGGGAATGGACTTTATGAAGCCATTAACTAAACCTGCAGTAGAGCTAGTAAAAGGTCCTCTAGAAGCATTTGGTTCTATGGGTGGTGTCGCGCTTAGTTTCATTGGTATCGCATTAATCTTCTTCGCGATTACGGTTATGGGTAAGCTAATGCGTAGCCTAATGGTTGGTCGTGCTCGTGATATTCTAAAAAGTGCAATTGGTCGAGGCCCACTGCATGGTATTGCGTCAGGTACAGCAGTAACGATTTTAGTGCAATCGTCATCAACAACAACAAGTTTGATGGTACCGCTAGTAGGTACAGGTGTACTAAAAGTACGTGATGTATACCCATTCACGCTTGGTGCAAACATCGGTACATGTATTACTGCACTATTAGCAGCAACAGCAGTATCAGGTGATAACGCAGTATTTGCATTACAGATTGCACTGGTACACTTATGTTTCAATGTAATGGCAACAGTACTGATTTACGGTGTTCCATTCTTACGTGAAATTCCGTTAAAGTGCGCATTCTTCTTAAGTGACTTAGCAACCAAAAACAAAGTAGCTGTCGCAGGTTACCTTGTCTTAATATTCATTGCTATCCCAGGTACAATTTTAGCATTAACCGCTTAATTAATACTGCGCAACAAAAAAGCCCAGCTTATGCTGGGCTTTTTATTTATTTCTTATCACTTTGATTATATTTACTTTTTCATATATGTTTTTATGAGTTCAAACAGAGAATGGGTATTGAATCGGATCGTGATGCTCATAACCCACCACGTCAAAATCATCTAGCGTTACCCATGTTTCTAAATCTTCTAATGATTTGATCTTCGGGTTGATTTTAAGTTGTGGTGAAGAAAATGGAGTACGCTTTAATTGCACATCACGCATAAGCTCTAGTTGATCTTCGTAGATATGTGCGTTGATAATTTTGTGGTAAGCCTGACCCGCTTTATTACCTGTTATTTGCGCCATTAACGCTAGCAAGGTAAACACTTGTACTTGGTTGAAGTTTAACCCTAGCGGTACATCACATGAGCGTTGATAGCTCGTTAAATATAACGTATCACCCAGTAGTGAAAATGTATGTGTATGCATACAAGGACGCAGACACCCCATATCAAACTCACCTGGGTTATAAAACGTTAATATTTCACCGCGATTATCAATACCTTTGGTTAAATCATCGACAATCATCTTTAATTGATCAATTGGCGTACCGTCTGATTTTTGCCAACGACGACCTTGAACACCATAAACACGCCCCATGTCATCTTCACCTTTACGATGAGGATTGTTCAGCCATGCTTGGTTATCATTGGCATTAGCATTCCAAGTGTTACAACCAATCGCACGAAATTGCGCGGCATTATCATAGCCACGTAAGTAGCCGAGAAGCTCTGCAATTGCTGCTTTCCAGAAACTTTTACGAGTAGTGATCAACGGAAACTGATTATTAGCAACATCATAAGTCAGATCAGCATTGATAACCGTTAAACAACGCTTACCTGTACGTTCATTTTCAATCCATACACCGTCATCAACAATGCGTTGGCATAAGGCTAAATATTGTTTCATAGTCCTACTCGTAAATTGAATACGCCCAGCAAAAGCTAGGCGCGAAAATTAGTAATCGTTATTCTATCAGAAGCCTGTTGGCCTTACTGTTAACTTAAAAACATTTTTATACTGATCAATAACAATAACACCGCAAATAGCTTTTTCAGTGTCGGGGTCGGTAGTCGACTCACTAACGCCGCGCCGTAACGAGTTGCGATCATCGATGTTGCAGCAATACCGAATAGAGCTGGTAGATATACATAACCTGCACTAAACGCTGGTAACGCTTCACTGCCAACACCTGCGTAAATAAAGCCAATCATTCCAGAAACAGCAATTAAGAAACCAACGAGCGAAGAGGTACCGATGGCACGTCGCATCTCAATACCATAATAACTTAAATACGGTACTGTTAATGATCCTCCACCAATGCCAGCAAGACTTGAGATCAAACCAATGATGCCACCACTTGCTATACATGCGAGTGAGTTTGGCAGAGGCTTCTTGTTTATCACTTTCATTGAGAGCAACATCTGAATTGCTAAGCATAATACGATGACAGCAAAAATTTTAGGTAAGTAATGTGAAGGGATGATCTCAGCAACAACACTCCCTCCCAATCCACCAACAATGATCCCTGGCGCTAATATTTTCACCACTGAAAAATCAATATTTCCAAGCTTAAAGTGATTACGGGCTGAGGCCATTGACGTCATAACAATACTGGCAAGTGAGGTCGCTAACGCAATATGCATCACAAGATGCGATGCAATGCCGGCTTTCGGTAATAACCAAACTAGAGCAGGTACAACCAATAAGCCTCCGCCAATGCCTAATAAACCAGCCAATAATCCGACGACAGATCCCAATAGCAAACACATGCTAAATAGCCAAAGTGTTGTTTCATACATAATACGTAACCAATATAAAAGAGTGTTCTACTTACCTGCGCGGATAAACCCACCTAAACCATGCTGCTCGACAAATAACGTTGTTCTCTCTCTTACTTCACAAGATAAATGTACCGCGAGAACATCATCCGCCAATTGCGTCATATCAAGTGCTGACACATGACGTAATATATATTTTATTTTGGCTACATTACGGGTATTCATACTCAATGATCGATACCCCATTCCGACTAATAAAATTGCACCTATCGGATCTCCTGCTAATTCACCACAAACGCAAACTGGAATTTGGTACCGCTCTGCACTATCGATAATATGTTTTAACGCATTTAAAACAGCAGGATGAAGCGCATCATAAACACTGGCGACCCGAGAGTTATTACGATCCACGGCAAGCAAATATTGAGTTAAATCATTACTACCCACTGAAATAAAATCAACTTTATCGGCTAACGCATGGAGTTGATAAAGCATTGACGGTACTTCAATCATGATACCTAAGCGAGGTTTTCTTAATTCACCATCATATTGCGCTGACACTTCCTGATAGGCGCGCTCAATTAATATTTTGGCTTCATCAAGCTCAGCTATCCCTGAGATCATAGGGAGCAAAATGTCCATATTATTCAAGCCAATACTGGCACGTAACATCGCTCTAACTTGAATTAAAAAAATCTCGGGATGATCTAAGGTAAAACGGATCCCACGCCAACCCAAAAAGGGATTGTCTTCTTCTATCGTTAAATACGGTAACGGCTTATCGCCTCCAATATCGAGCGTTCGCATCACAACGGTTTGCTCGGGATAAGTCTGCAAAATAGAACGATATTGATTAATTTGTTCATCCTCTGAAGGGAAGCTACGTTGCAGTAAAAAAGGCACTTCAGTGCGATATAAGCCGACCCCGTCGACCCCTTTATTAATCGCAATACTGGTATCGGCACTTAAACCCGCATTTAAGTGCACCATGATCCGTTGATTATCTTTGGTATAGGCTTCTTTATCCTGATCACCTTCAACGGTTTTGGCTAGTTCATGCTCTTCCCGCAATAAACGACGATACTCAATTAATACATGACGATTAGGGTTAACAAGAAAGTCACCACGATAACCATCAACAATAACTAAATTGTTATGTACCATATGAGGAACAAAGTCGACCCCCATAATAGCAGGGATACCGAGTGCTCTAGACAAAATAGCAGCATGTGAGTTAGCGGCACCTTCTTGAGCAACAACCGCAGCTAACTTTCCTAAAGGGACTGTTGCAAGCATTGCTGCGGTTAACTCTCGAGTTAATAGCACCACAGGTTCATCCCACTGCAACTCATCGACTTCTTCATCACGTAAAAAGAACAATAAGCGCTGGCCTAACTCGCGAATATCTTGTGCACGCTCTTTAAGGTATTGATCTTTCATATTCGCAAAACGAGCGGAATAAGATTCGACCACTTGACGCACAGCCCATTCAGCCTGATCACCACAAGCAACCCGGGCTTTCAGATCTTTGCGCAGCATAGGATCATTGAGTAAATGACTGAATAAATCAAAAATGGCGAGGGTTTCTTTTTGCAGTTCACTATCAAAACGTTTGCGTAAACGTCGAAACTCTGTACTGGCCGCTTCTATCGCAATAGCTAAACGTTCTTGCTCAAAATTCACATCAAGGCAAGACGTGGGAGCAACATGCTCTAATAGCGGTTGGGTATCGTCCCACCATGCTTTAGCAACAGCAACACCAGCAGAAGCCGCAGATCCAGTAAGGTGTAATTTATTCCCTTGCTCAAACCACATTCCTTGTGCTTTCGCGTGAGCCAAAATACCTGATAATTGAGCGGCAAGGGTAACTAAGAAAGATTCTTCACTTTCATTAAATTCCCGCTTTTCTCGTTGCTGTATAACAAGAACACCAAGAACTTGGCGCTGATGAATGATAGGAGTCCCAAAAAAAGATCGAAAGGATTCTTCTCCGATCCCCGGGAGATGTTTGAAATGGGGGTGTACACGAGCATCAGCAACATTAACAAGCTCAGCACTACGCCCTACAAGGCCAACTAGACCTTGATTAAAGCGTAAACTTACACGCCGCTGCGATTTATGCAGCCCTTGCGTTGCCATCAATGTATAAAGCTGACGCTCATGATTAGCAATATAGACCGAACAACAGTCTGTTTTCATGACCTGACAAGTGCTCATCACTAATTGATCTAGCGCTTCAATCAAGGTCTGGGCGCTGACAACCTTGTCAACTATATCTCTAAGCTGTGTCAGCATAACGAGCCTTATTATCCTTCTATATTGCCAATAACCTCTATATTACTGTATTACCTTATTTACTTTTTATTATTACGCTTGAATTTTCGCTCTTTCCATTCTTTAAAAGGCATGGCTACAGGTGCAAATTCTTTCAGTGCGCGACGGTAAACATCACGCTTAAACGAAACGACCTGTCGGACTGGATACCAATAACTTACCCATCGCCACCCATCAAATTCAGGAGTAGCACCTCGCTGCATATTGACCTTGGACTCATCGCACTCCAAGCTCAACAAAAACCATTTCTGTTTCTGCCCGATACAAACAGGTTTCGAATCCCACCGCACTAAACGTTTAGGTAATTTATAACGTAGCCAATGACGGCTTGACGCAATTATCCTGACATCTTTTTTGGTTAATCCTACTTCTTCGTACAATTCACGGAACATGGCTTGCTCTGGTGTTTCACCATCATCAATACCACCTTGCGGAAACTGCCAAGAATGTTGTCCATATCGTCGAGCCCAAAATACCTGGCCATGGCTATTGCAGATAACGATCCCTACATTAGGGCGGTATCCATCGCCATCAATCACTGGACGACCTCAAGTATAAATATCTATTAATAGTGATTTTTTCATAGTAGACGTGATCGGTAAACAAAGATTCGATCAGATCGTGATATTTTCCTAACTAAACCTCAAATTAGGGATAACTCCTCTCTCTACTAGAGGTTATAAACATCTAAATGAGACATTCCCCACATTTATTCACTCTTTCTGTGGATAGATTTGTGCAGAAGATAAAAAAACCTCGGTTTTATATGTCATTATCATTTGATAAATAGCAATGAAACGTCAAAAGATAAAACGAAAAACACATAAAAATCAAAATATTAAAATCAATAAAGATACATAATAAATTTTAAAAAATAGAATATTCACATCTCAAAAAAACGATCGGTTAAAGATCAATCAATTCTGACTTTATCCACACCATACAATAAAAATGATCGAACACAAGATAATCAAGATGAATAAAACACCAACTTAAGCCTGTCTATTTAAACAGTTAGCATCAAAATAAATATTTAATAAAAATAATCTGTGGATATCTTTTAAAATGATCCTTTTCTCTAGATTTATCCATTCAAACAGGAAAAAGCTATGTTATGATCTTGACTCTTCTTATTTTAGATCATGATCATCGCGTAGCACTATGCCAAAGCCTGAGCAACCATCCCCCCCTCTCACTGAACACGAACTCCTCTATCGAGCCCAACAACTAGCAGGGTTAACGCTTGGAGAACTAGCCGATCTTGCTGGCATTATTCCACCTGCAGATCTAAAAAGAGATAAAGGATGGGTTGGGCAGCTGTTGGAGTGGCATTTAGGTGCAACAGCGGGAAGTAAGCCCGTTCCTGACTTTATCGATCTTGGGATTGAACTTAAAACGATCCCTATTGGCTATAATGGCAAACCATTAGAAACCACATTTGTCTGTGTCGCCCCTTTAATTGGAGTACAAGGATTACGATGGGAAACCAGTCATATTCGTCATAAGCTCTCACGGGTATTATGGATCCCTGTCGAAGGTGAACGTGATATTCCCTTAGCAGAACGCCATGTTGGATCACCGTTAATATGGAGTCCATCGATAGACGAAGATGCGCAGTTAAAACAAGACTGGGAAGAGTTAATGGATATGATCGTACTCGGCCAAGTCGAACACATCACAGCACGCCATGGCGAGGTACTGCAATTACGACCCAAAGCGGCAAATAGCAAAGTACTCACAGAAGCTTACGGCGCAAATGGACAGCCTATCAAAACCTTACCTCGTGGTTTTTATTTAAAAACACACTTCACGGCAGAAATTTTAGCTCGATACTTTATTTAAGCTATGTGCTGCGTTAAACCGCGGGACTAAAAATGCAACACCATATCTTCTTCACAAGCAGGCGTGAGCCCTTCCGGTAAGAATTCATCATAGGGATCAGTTAAACGTAACGTCATATTACTGATCCCAATAGATTTCAATAATACCTGCGCCTGCTCAATCGTCTTAAAATGCAGTAAGTTATCTTGCTCATCTTTAAGTGGCTGTAACTGATGCTTATATTCAATTTCCATCAGATAATCAGAATATCCCGCATAACAGGTTAATACACAATGTGGGATCTTATTCGGTGATGCTTTAAGCCACGGCTTTAATTGAGATAGCTTCATTGTTTATCTACACTAAAAAAATAAAAGATCTAACATTAACTATGTGTCAGTTTTCTCCTCCTATCAAGTTCGTAATATAATATTCATTTCATATTTAATGCACTTCTCAGTCCAAACACTTCAAGCTATAGTCAAATAAAAGACATTAATGGCAAGGACAGCGAATGAAATACCATACAATCCCGCATTCTAGTTTAGAGATCAGTAAGATCTGCCTCGGTACCATGACCTTTGGTGAACAAAATAATCAGGATGAAGCCCATAGCCAATTAGATTTCGCCTTTGAGCATGGCGTCAACTTCATTGATACTGCGGAAATGTATCCCGTCCCGCCGAATGCTAATACCCAAGGTTTAACAGAAAGTTATATTGGTAATTGGCTAGAAAAAACACAATTACGAGATAGAGTTGTGATTGCAACAAAAGTGGCAGGCCCCCGTAATGTGCCTTATATTCGTGACAATATGTCGCTTAATCGACGTCATATTCATGATGCGGTGAATGATAGTTTAATTCGCTTAAAAACCGATTATATCGATCTCTACCAGCTGCACTGGCCTCAACGGCAAACCAATTGTTTTGGTAAGTTAAACTACCATTATGAAGAAGATCATTGTGGTGTTACGTTAATTGAAACACTAGAGGCATTAAGTGAGTTAGTCACAGCAGGAAAAATCAGATATATCGGCGTCTCCAATGAAACCCCTTGGGGAGTCATGTCTTATCTTCAGCTCGCAGAAAAACACAATTTACCAAGAATCGTATCCATTCAAAATCCCTACAATTTACTTAACCGTAGTTTTGAAGTCGGACTTTCTGAAATTAGCCATCATGAAGGTGTAGAGCTACTCGCCTATTCCCCGTTAGCTTTTGGCGCATTAAGCGGTAAATATTTAAATAATGCCAAGCCTAAAGGGGCGCGATGCACTGAGTTTCCTCGCTTTTCACGCTATTTTAATCAGCAAGGTATTCAAGCCACACAAGCTTATATTGATGTCGCTAATAAGCACGGACTTGATCCCGTCCAAATGGCACTCGCGTTTGTTAACCAACGTCCTTTTGTTGCGGCAAATATCATCGGTGCCACTACACTAGAGCAGTTAGAAAACAATATAAACAGTATTGATCTCATGCTTTCTGAAGAAGTTATGACAGATTTAGAGCGAGTTGGTATTCAATACTCAAACCCTTGCCCTTAGTGTTTGAGTATTACGTAACGGTTGGCCAGCAAGTAAAAATACTTGCTGGCCTTACTCCTTACGTGTTGTGTCTAAATCTTAATGTTCGTCTGAGATGACGAACTTTACGCTCGGCATGAACAAGATGACTCAATGCAATACGTCCATCACTTTCAACCCCCACATCGCGCATTAAGTGAGGGGAAAGAACAGGTAAATAGACACTGACTCGACGTTGCTGATGTCGCCATAACGCCTCTTCTCGTTTCACATCTTGTTGGATTAAAAAAATAGCAAATCGGATATACACAGACTGGCGCATAATGACATTCTCCTTGGCTTTAAATTAAGATTCACACTCTAACCATGTCGCTGTTCTTTGCTAAAGGATCGGACATTTTCAAATTGGAAAGATATGCTTAAAACCAATACTAACGAATCATTAACATATAACAAGTAAATTTATGCCATCAATGTAACTGCATGTTTTTATGCTATAAGACTCTACTTTTATTCGCTATAGACTAATTTAAAACCAATATTTTCATGAAATATCAGCAGAAACATTTATGTAGTATTGGTAGAGAGAATGATATTTAGATCTAAAAAAACAGCCACCTTGCAGTCGCTGTTGTATTAATCAATCAACGTTAAATGATATTAACCTTGGCGGAAACAACGAGGAGGTGGGATCAAGTCATGTTTATTCAGCAATCGATACATAGTGGCGCGAGATACACCTAATTCTCTCGCTGCTGCAGAGATTTGACCTTTGTTATTTTCTAATACTGTTAATAATGCCGTTCGTTCCGATTCTTCACGAATTTTCTTTAAACTTTGCTTATCTTCAGTCACTCGGGGAATGTCTAAATGCTCCGCTTCTATACACTTAGTTTCAACCAGTAATACAGAACGCTTGATTTGACTAATTAATTCACGGACATTGCCAGGCCATTGATATTGAAGCAACATCGCTTTGGCTTGTTCAGAAAACGTCTTAACAACACTATTATATTGCCTAGCATATTTTAAGAGTAAAAACTCTGCTAGTAATACAATATCCCCGCCTCTTTCACGTAAAGCAGGTACCGTTAGTGACACCACATTTAATCTAAAATACAGATCACGGGTTAATGTATCTAACTCTGATAGATCTTCAAAATTGTGACTACTGGTGGCTATAAAACGGATATCTAACGTTAAAATACTGCCATCAGGATGATAATAGACACCATCACTGAGTATTTTCAGTACTTCTTTTTTTCGATCATCTGCAAGTAAAGTAAACTCATTAAGTACTAACACACCGTTATTGGCATAATCGAGATAAGAATTTTGTCCAACCTCATTTATCCACCCGGCTTGTAAATTTTCACAATTAACACGTACTAGCGGCTTTTTGGCTCGAACCGAAGCTTGATGTAAGGCTTCTGCTACTACTAATTTTCCAGTACCAATTTCACCACTGATTAAAACAGGTACATCACTTAATGCAACACGCTTAACTTGATCACGAAGTTTCTTCATCACTGGCGTATTGCCTTGCAAGCCTTGTTGCCCAAACTGGCCTAACTGAGGCCAAACTTGACGTTCTAATGCTAGCATTCCACTTTGGTGACCAATGGTTTGCTTTAGTCGCTCACAAGGAACAGGAGTAGAAAAATAATCTAAGCAAAAATTCACAATTAATTGACTTATTGCTTCATTATTTAATTGTTCATCACGCACAATCGCTATCCAGCGTACTTGCTTATTACGATTCACAAGTGCGGCTAAGCTATGCAAACTGAAATCATCATTACTTAGATCTACAACACCTACACAGGGGCCCATTTCTAACAATAAAGATTCTGCTGCGCGTAAATCATAACAACGGTGACATGACCACCCAGCCGCCTCCATTGATGGAAGCCACTTTTGATTTACTCCGCCAAAGACAACAATTGAATTCGCTGCCCCGATCTTATTTCGTTTATCCATCCCTAATCGCCCTTGATAACGTTATTACGTAGCACGACTGTTGTTTTAATGTGTATTAATAGTAACCGCACCAAATACTTAACAATACTATATGTACGCCACACCAGTGAGCAACATGTTTACTATTAAATTCAAAGTATGCATCTATTTTTTATCTTAAAAGTTACATTTTATCGAAATACATCACAATCTTAATGAATTATTCTAAAAATCACATTCATTTTTAATGCAACAAATTAAAAAATAGCACCATTAAATATAAGGAAATGGTTATTCAGTTTTGTTTTTAGCAAAAAAAACCACCGCTTAGCGGTGGTTTTTTATATCAGAGCTTAGAACTAGTTGCTTTGAGGACGCATTGCTGGGAATAGGATCACGTCACGGATTGTGTGTGTATTAGTAAATAACATCACTAGGCGATCGATACCAATACCTTGACCCGCTGTCGGTGGTAAGCCGTGCTCTAGCGCTGTAATGTAATCTGCATCGTAGTACATTGCTTCATCATCACCCGCATCTTTAGCATCAACCTGCGCTTTGAAGCGTTGATCTTGATCTTGTGCATCGTTAAGCTCAGAGAAACCATTCGCTACTTCACGACCACCGATGAAGAATTCAAAACGATCTGTAATGAATGGATTTTCATCGTTACGACGAGCAAGTGGAGAAATATCTGCTGGGTACTCAGTAATGAAAGTTGGTTGCATTAGTTGAGGTTCAGCGGTTTCACCGAAGATCTCTTCTAGCAACTGACCACAAGTCCAGAAATCTTCAACATCAACGTGTACAGATTTAGCAATCTTCACCATTAGCTCACGATCAGCAACGCCTTCGTAAGTTAATGCTTGGATTTCTGCGTGCTCTGGGTTGTACTGCTTGATAGCATCTAGCATGCTCATACGTGTGTATGGACCTGCAAATTCAACTTCAAACTCACCGTATGGCATTTTAGAAGAACCAAGAACGTCAATCGCAATGCTGCTTAGCATTTCTTCTGTCAGATCCATCAGATCGTTGTAATCTGCGTACGCCATGTAGAATTCCATCATGGTGAATTCAGGGTTATGACGAGGAGATAGACCTTCGTTACGGAAGTTACGGTTGATTTCGAATACACGCTCAAAACCACCAACCACTAGACGCTTAAGGTAAAGCTCTGGTGCAACGCGTAGGTACATATCGATATCGAGTGCGTTATGGTGTGTGATAAATGGGCGTGCTGTTGCACCACCTGGGATCACATGCATCATTGGTGTTTCAACTTCCATGAAGCCTTTCGTTACCATGAAGCTACGGATCGCAGATACCACTTTTGAACGAACCACAAAAGCATGACGTGAATCATCGTTAACGATAAGATCAACGTAACGCTGACGGTAACGCATTTCTTGGTCAGTTAAGCCATGGAATTTTTCAGGTAAAGGACGCAGTGCTTTTGTTAGCAGCTCGTACTCATCCATATTCACGTAAAGATCACCTTTACCTGACTTATGAAGAGCACCTTTAATACCGATAATGTCACCGATATCTAAGCCTGAATACTTCTCTTTTAGCTCTTTCTGCACATCTTTTGATGCGTAAGCTTGAATACGACCAGATACATCTTGAATAGCCAAGAAAGGACCACGCTTAGCCATAATACGACCCGCGATTGCAAATACATGACCCGCTTCTTCAAGCTCTTCTTTGGTCATTTCACCGTATTTTGCATTGAGATCTGCCGCTAAGCTATCGCGACGGAAATCATTGGGGTGGCCATTTGCTTTGCAGTTTTCGCGGATCATATCTAATTTAGCGCGACGCTCAGCAATCAGCTTATTCTCATCTTGTAATTGATCAGTCATGGGGTAACCCTTAAATTTTTACCGGAATTCGGTTAAAGACCTGATTTCAGGCTTGCTTCTATAAAACGGTCTAAATCACCGTCCAGTACTGCCTGGGTGTTACGATTTTCCACCCCAGTACGTAAATCTTTAATGCGGGAGTCATCTAATACGTATGAACGAATTTGACTACCCCAACCAATGTCGGATTTGGTATCTTCACTGGCTTGCTTTTCAGCATTTTGCTTCTGCATTTCATATTCAAACAATTTCGCTTTTAACTGCTTCATTGCCTGATCTTTGTTTTTATGCTGAGAGCGATCGTTCTGACACTGCACCACAATGTTAGTTGGAAGGTGGGTAATACGTACCGCAGATTCCGTGGTGTTAACGTGCTGACCACCCGCGCCTGATGCACGGTATACGTCAATACGTAGATCTGATGGGTTAATATCAATCACGATATTGTCATCAATTTCAGGATAAACGAATGCTGAAGCAAAAGAAGTATGACGACGACCACCTGAATCAAACGGTGACTTACGCACTAAACGGTGAACACCTGTTTCAGTACGTAACCAGCCATAAGCATACTCGCCACTGATTCGAACGGTAACCGATTTCAGACCGGCAACATCACCATCAGAGATTTCAATGATTTCGGTTTTAAAACCTTTGGCATCAGCCCAACGCAAATACATGCGTAGCATCATTGAAGTCCAATCTTGTGCTTCTGTACCACCTGAACCTGCTTGAAGGTCAAGGTAACAATCAGACGCATCGTGATCGCCTGCAAACATACGACGAAATTCCAACTTAGCTAACTTAGCTTCAAGCTCAGCTAACTCAGGTTCAATCTCATCAAATGTTTCTTGATCGTTTTCTTCCACCGCCAGCTCTAATAAACCTTCAACGTCTTCAACGCCTTGATCTAGTAGGTCAATGGTTTCAACTACCGCTTCCAGTGATGCACGCTCTTTACCTAACGCTTGTGCGCGATCAGGTTCATTCCATACATCTGGTTGCTCTAATTCTGCGTTTACCTCTTCTAGACGCTCTTTCTTAGCATCGTAGTCAAAGGTACCCCCTAAGGGTATCAGTACGTGCTGACACATCCTCAAGTCGGTTTTTAATAGGATTAATCTCGAACATTGCCACTCTTCATTGTCGAAATGGACATAACCGAAAGATTCTATCGAATTGTAGATAGAATATACAGAGGGAGAGAAAGGTTATAAGAAAATTAATAATAAAATGGCGAGATTCTAGGCTTAATCAGCCTTGAAAACCTCGCCACTAAGATATTCGTTATCAAAAAATGAAAATAATACTTATTTCGCGTTCAAATGTTCAATCATCAATTGCACACTGCGGTTGCCTCGGTATTCATTAACATCTAAACGGTAAACCAATTCAACTTGTTGAACCGATGCATCAGGCCAACGTTTCACATCGACATTAAAAGCAATCGCATCAATTACGCTACCGCCACTTAGCGGCTCTACCATCATCTTAAGGTGTTTCCCGCCCACTAACTTTTGATGCAATAATCGGAAAGTACCATCAAAGGCTGGCTCAGGAAATTGTTGTCCCCAAGGACCACCAGCACGAAGAATTTCAGCGACATCTAGGTTTAATTCATGACAGCCTAACTCACCATCTGTCATCAATACCCCTTTTAGCGCTTCTTCATCGAGTACATTGCGTACCACCGCATCAAAAGCTTTACTAAAAGCATCTAATTTATCTTCAGGGATAGTAAGTCCTGCCGCCATCGCGTGACCACCAAATTTCAAAATCATCCCAGGATTTTGGGTATCGACCAGATCTAGCGCATCACGCATATGTAATCCAGGAATTGAGCGACATGAGCCTTTAATTTCACCGTTCCCCGCATCGGCAAAAGCAATCACAGGACGATGATATTTATCTTTAATACGTGAGGCTAAAATACCAATCACACCTTGGTGCCAATCGCGCTGGAAGAGCACTAAACCATAAGGCATATCTTGCTGATTAAACTTCAAACGCTCACAAATCGCTAAGGCCTCATCTTTCATGCCCAGCTCTATTTCTTTTCGTGTCTGATTTAAGCCATCTAGCTCTGATGCCATACGACGCGCTGATTGAATGTTTTCACACAACAGGAGTTCAACCCCAAACGACATATCATCTAATCGTCCTGCGGCATTAATGCGAGGCCCTAAGGCAAACCCTAAGTCACTGGTCACTAAACGCGCCGGATCGCGATTGGCAACCTCAATTAGCGCTTGAATACCAGGTCGACACTTACCCGCACGAATACGTTGTAAGCCTTGATGCACTAAAATACGATTATTGCCATCAAGTGCAACGACATCAGCAACAGTTCCCAGTGCGACTAAATCGAGTAATTCAGCCAGATTAGGCATGGCGATACCTTGTTGCTCAAACCAACCTCTCTGACGTAATTCAGCGCGCAGTGCCAGCATGAGGTAGAAAGCCACCCCGACACCACACAGCGCTTTAGATGGAAACCCACACTCATTAAGATTTGGATTAACAATCGCATCAGCGATCGGTAAACAATCGCCTGGCAAATGGTGATCGGTAACTAATACGGTCAAGCCTTTTTCTTTCGCTACCGCAACGCCAGCAATCGAAGAAACTCCGTTATCCACGGTCATAATCAGCTCTGCGCCACGTTCAATGGCTTGTTCAACCACTTCAGGGCTCAGGCCATATCCATCGTCGAAACGGTTAGGTACTAAATAATCAACATTTTTACAGCCGAGCATACGAAGCGCTAGCACAGATAATGCTGAACTTGTTGCGCCATCAGCATCAAAATCACCAACAATGATAATTCGTGTGTTTTGCAAAAGCGCATCCACTAACAACTGAACTGCGCTAGTCATACCATGAAGCTGATTGTAATTAAGTAGCCCCTTGGCACTACGCTCCAACTCAGCATCATTTTTGATCCCACGGCTAGCATAAATACGTTGTAAGATCGGAGGGATTTGATCTGAGAACCCCTCAGTATCTGCTAAAGGGCGACGTTTAATTTCAATCATAATCAGGCTTCTTATCAGTATTATTATCTTTTCATAGTAACGAAATAGCCTATAACAAAAAAGCCTGAACATAATGCTCAGGCTTTCTATTATTCCATCATCTACGACGCTAAATTAGCTTTTTGGTTGGCTATCAAGTAGCTGACGTAATGCTGCAGGCGGCTGATAACCAGGGATCATCGTACCATCAGCGAGAATAATAGCAGGCGTACCGTTCACACCCATTGCAACACCAAGCTCGTATTGTGCACGCACTAAATCTGGACGAGGTGTGATCTTACTTGTATCAAAATTGCCACTCTTCGCATCATCCATCGCTTTTGCACGATCTTTAGCACCCCAGATCGCACTCATTTGATTAAAGTTGCCAGAACGCTCACCACCACGAGGGAAGGCTAAATAACGAACAGTAATGCCTTCATCATTATAACCTTTGATATCATTATGTAATTTACGACAATAGCCACAGCTTGTATCGGTGAACACGGTAACGACATATTTTTCGTTCTTTGCAGGATAGACAATCATGTCTTTTTCCATCGCTGCAATTTTATCCTTGTTCATTTTTGCCATTTTTTGCTCTGTTAAGTTAACAGGCTGCGCACCATTATTTTCGTATAAGTGACCAACGACAAAATACTTACCATCATCAGAAGCATAAACAATGCCACGCTCTGTCATAATTTCATTTAATCCTGAAATCGGAGACGCTTCAATCGATGAAGGGGTTAAGCCGACTTTCGCAAGTTGCTGACTAATCGCCGCTTCATCTGGCTTCGCTGCCGCTGAAAAAGCCGTTAAAGCAACCGCTGTTGCCACAATTGTTCGGCTGATAAAGTGCATTTAATTTATCCTTAATTAATGATGATACTCTCAATCTTTATGAGACCTAATTCATCGTAAAATAGTTTCAAACTTTCTACTCTCATTTGCTAGGCAAGAATAAGTCAACTCTAACGGAACGCAAATAGTATTCACGAATTTACCTAACACTCTCTCACAATTATGCGCGAGGATGGTGAGTTTGGTGTAATTGTTTTAACCTTTCCGTTGCAACATGGGTATAAATTTGTGTGGTTGATAGGTCACTATGTCCAAGCAACATTTGTACCACACGAAGATCAGCACCGTAATTTAATAAGTGCGTTGCAAAGGCGTGACGCATCACGTGAGGTGATAATGTTTCTGCATCAATTCCCGCTAAAACAGCATAGTGTTTAATCCGATGCCAAAACGTTTGACGGGTCATTTGTCTTGCTCGACGACTCGGAAATAACACATCAGAGCTTTTTTCTCCCAGTAGTTGCGGACGCCCCGTATCAATAAATTGTTCAATCCAATCGACAGCATTTTCTCCCATCGGGACTAATCGCTCTTTATCACCTTTACCAGTAATGCGAACGACACCTTGGCGCAAGCTAATATTTTCCATAGTTAATGTCACAAGCTCAGTTACACGCAAGCCTGTTGCATACAACAATTCAAGCATCGCTTTATCGCGCAGTTCAATCGGATCATTAACATCGGGTGCTTCTAATAACGCATCCACTTGTGCTTCACTTAAATCTTTGGGTAAGCGTTTGGGTAATTTAGGTGTCACTAGCATCGCACTCGGATCGTCATCACGCATCTTTTCACGATGTAAATATTGAAATAAACGGCGAATAGCAGAAACCATACGTGCACGTGAGGTTTGCTTATAATCTTTATCAAATAACCATTGTTGATAACGCTGTAAATCATCAACTGAAACACTGATGACATTACGTGATTCTTGTTTTAACCAGCGTAATAGCTTGGTTAAATCATTGCGGTAAGACGACAAGGTATTTTCAGATAATCCTCGCTCCATCCACATCGCATCCAGAAAACGTTCGATAATAACGTCATCGTTTTCCATTTTTCACTCCAAAATCTGTGTTAGCAAAGCTTCAACACATGGATAAAAACACAGTACTTTCATTCATCATAGGATATTTTAAAGCAAAAGTAACGAGGCTTATTACAACAGACAATAAGTGAAAAAATATCGGATGCTTTTATTCACTTTATTGAGCTTGTAAGGTCATTACAGGTACACTCAAACAATAAATAAAAATACTAGGATACTCAGCATGAAAATCGGTTTGTTTTATGGCTCAACCACCTGCTATACCGAAATGGCAGCAGAAAAGATCCGTGATTGTATTGGTCCCGAGCTGATTGAACTGCGTAATATTAAAGAAGCAGACATCAATGAGATGAACCAGTTTGATATGCTTATTTTAGGTATTTCAACCTGGGACTTTGGTGAACTGCAAGAAGATTGGGAAGCCGTGTGGCAGCAGCTTGATGGATTACGTTTAACCAATAAAACCATTGCATTGTTTGGCTTAGGCGATCAAGAAGGTTACACCGAGTGGTTCCTTGATGCGATGGGAATGCTGCATGACAAGCTATTAGAAGCAGGCGTTCAATTTATTGGCTACTGGCCCAATGATGATAGCTACCAATTTGAAGCATCAAAAGCCCTTACTGACGATAAACAATTCTTTGTCGGTCTTGCGCTGGATGAAGACTCACAATACGAACATTCCGATCAACGTATCACCCAGTGGTGTGAGCAAATTATGCTTGAGTACGCCGAAACCTTGTGAGCAATCACATTGCATATATCAACAAAAAGGGATGCACATGGCATCCCTTTTCTATGTCTATCTCAACAGTGAATTTACGCTAACTTATCTTGTGGCCCCATCGCTTTGCCACCGACAAAGCGCGTGATCGCAAGCGCAATCAAAGTCGGTAATACCCAAGCCATACCATAATTAAATAGTGGTAAATCACTGAACATTGATACATCAAACTTCAAGTATTTCGCCACATCAATCATGCTAAAGATAAAAGAAACCAACAACACAACACGGTATGCTAAACGTGGATTCGGTAACCATTTACGTACTAAGGTTAATGCGACCAGTGCAATCGCGACTGGATACAAAGCAAATAACACAGGTACAGATAACGCAATCAACTGGTTCAAACCCACATTGGCTACCACCGCACAAATTACCGCCAAAATCACCGCCCACTTTTTGTAAGACAGTGACGTCAAAGAGCTGAAGTAATCTGCACATGCACTGATCAAACCGATCGCTGTCGTTAAACAGGCAAGTAATACAATTGCAGATAGGATCACCTGACCCGGCGCACCAAATAACGCCATCACATAGCCAGTTAAGATAACGCCACCATTAGCCGCATTAGGTGCAATCGCTGTACTGGTCGCGCCTAAGTAAAATAATGAGATATATACAAAGGCTAAGCCTGCTGCTGCAATAAGACCGGCGTAGATCAGGTAGGTACAGGTTGTTTTTTCATCACTAACACCTTTACTGCGGATCACATCCACAATCAGCATACCAAACATCAAGGCCGCGAAAGTATCCATGGTGTTATAGCCTTCAAGGAAACCTTTCGTAAACGCCTGTGTTACATACTCACCTTGCGCTGCAACAATCGAACCTTGTGGATTTACAAATACTGCAATAGCCAGTATAGCCAATACGATAAACAGTGCAGGTGTTAAGAACTTACCAATCATGTCGATCAGCTGGCCACGAGACCAAGCAAAAAAGAGGGCGACTGCAAAAAAGATCACAGAAAAAGTCGTTAAGCTTGCTTGACCAGCATCTGCCGCCATAAATGGTTTTACTGCCATTTCATAAGCGACTAAACCTGTTCGCGGCGCAGCAAAAGCAGGACCAATAATAATAAAAATCAGCACCGCCATTAACGTTGCTATTTTTGAGGGTAAATCACGGGTTAACCCCTGCCAGCCACCACCTGCCATTGCAACGGCAATAATGCCAATTAAAGGTAGACCAACGGCTGTAACTAAAAAGCCAAACATGGCCGAAAGCATATTTTCACCGGCAAGTTGACCTGCTAATGGTGGAAAAATAATATTCCCAGCACCAAGAAAGAAAGCGAAAGTCATAAAACCTAACGCTATAATGTCTGTTACTTTGAGTGTCTTTTTCAAACTGCACCTTCCACTCTTCTTATGGGTTACGTGTTGTGTTTTTATAATTATCCACGTTGATTACAAAATTAAACATATATAACCAACGAAAACATAATGGATAAAAACAGCATTCTTGGCAATAGTGTAGAAATAAACACCATATAATACATAAACAAAGCATTAAAACCAAAATATAAAACCAATAAAGACAACAAGAATAGAATATAAAACCAACTAAACACAAAAGATTAAAATATAAACAAAAAGCAAACATAGTAGTTAACTATGTCAAAACAATAAAAGCGCAATAACCAAGCCGTTGTGATGATTAGTGTTATAACCATTACGGTTAATCGTTTATTCCATATTTAGCTCAAACTACTTAGCTCAAAACACAAGAAAAGGGAAAATAGCCATGTCACGCGGCTTTAGCTTTAAACAATTTCACGTCAATGATTTAGGCTGCGGAATGCCTATCAGCACCGATGGTGTATTGCTAGGAGCATGGGCAGCTATGCCTCGACAAGGTAGAGTGGTGGATATTGGTACAGGCAGTGGTTTATTAGCACTCATGGCTGCACAGCGGACAAGCACGTTAGCTTTACCTATTACTATCGAAGCTATCGAAATCGATCCACAAGCCGCAGCGGCAGCACGCCAAAATTTCACAAATTCACCTTGGCATCGACGCTTACAGTGTATTGAACAAGATGTCACAGAATGGCGACATACACAGCCCCCTAATAGTATTAATGCGATTGTGTGTAACCCCCCTTATTTCAATTTTGGTCAGCAAGCAGAGCAATCACACCGTGCTACTGCTCGACATACCGATACATTTAGCCATCAACAGCTACTTAAAACGCTTCAATGGCTTCTTACAGAAGAAGGGATCGCCAGTATTATCTTGCCAAGTTACGAAGGACAGCGTTTAATTGAAGCCGCTGCTGAATATCATTTACATTGTATTGAACGTTGTGATGTCCAAAGCACCGAGAAAAAAGCACCGATTCGATTACTTCTACAATTGAGTAAAAAGAAACAAACCTGTTATTCATCTCACCTTTGCATTCATAACAATGGTGATTATTCAATTGAATTCAAAGCATTAACGAAAGATTTCTATCTAAAAATGTAACCGAATACGACATTTATATCCCCTGTAAACGTTGTAATAATCATCAATGATTAAAGTTTTTATGTTTTAATCGGTGTCACTTACGCCAAGAGTGGCTATAATGCCGCCCCTTAAATATTAATACCCTTGTTGTTATTCTTTGTAATTGGCATACGATAATGACACATAGCATTTGTCTTGGGAGAGATAACTGGTGAGAGACTTTTCCGAATTAGAGTTAGATAGCGAGCTGTTACGAGCGATTGAAGAAATCGGCTATAGCCGCCCAACAGTGGTTCAAGCGCAGGCTATCCCTCATGCCCTTGACGGTAAAGATGTAATGGCTTCTGCGCCAACAGGGACCGGAAAAACAGCAGCCTTTCTTCTACCGATGATCCAACACTTGCAAGATTTCCCACGCAAAAGACCGGGACCTGCACGTATTCTGATCTTAACGCCAACACGTGAACTTGCCATTCAAGTTGCCGATCAAGCAAGAGCATTAGCAAAATATACAACACTAAAAGTATTTACCATCACAGGTGGTATCTCATATGACGAACATGCCGAAATGCTGGGTAAAACTCAGGATATCGTGGTAGCAACACCAGGTCGTCTTATGGAGTACATTGAAGCTGAGAAATTTGACTGTCGTGCTATCGAGTGTTTGATCCTTGATGAAGCCGATCGCATGTTAGACATGGGCTTTGGTAAAATTGTTGAGCGTCTTAACCATGAGTGTCGCTGGCGTCGTCAAAGCTTATTGTTCTCCGCTACCTTAGAAGGTAAAGGTGTACGTGAGTTTTCAGAAACAATTTTGAATGAGCCTGTTGAAGTAAATGCAGATCCTTCTCGCCGCGAACGTAAAAAGATCCACCAAATGTACCTTCGTTGTGACAATATGGATCACAAGCTTGCTCTGTTAGAAAACATCATTAAAGAGCAAGCTGAACGCACGATCATCTTTGTCAAAACACGTGAGCGCCTAGCTGTACTTCGTGGTCAACTAGAAGCCATGGGCATCCCTTGTAACTGGATCCAAGGTGAAATGGCACAGGCTGCACGTACAAACATGATCACTCGTTTTCGTGATGGTGTTGTGAACGTATTAATTGCGACAGACGTTGCTGCACGTGGTATTGATTTACCTGATGTTAGCCATGTGATCAACTTTGATCTACCTCGTACAGCTGAAGTTTATGTACACCGTATTGGTCGTACAGCGCGAGCGGGTAAGAAAGGAACGGCAATCTCCTTGGTTGAAGCACATGATCAAAGCATGATCGAACGTATCAGCCGCTACATGAAAGAAGAAGTGCCAGAACGCTTTATTCATGGCCTACGTCCACAGACCAAAAAAGCAAGCACTGCCAAGAAAAAGAAAAAAGTGAGTAAAAAAGTAAAAGAAGCGAAAGCGAAAAAGAAAATCAAACAAGCGGCAAAAAAAGGCCAAGCTAAATCGTAATTTATCTTTTACCACATAGATAAAACAACAAGGCCAACTTTCACGAGTTGGCCTTTTTCATTTAAAAATAATTATTTATTACTATTGTTCTTCACGCTTAAATACGAATTCTTTCGCTGTTGATTCTGCTTCAACAAAATAATAACCCGCGGTATCAAATTCTTTTAAAGCTTCAATCGATGTGATTTGATTATCAAGAATGTAACGCGCCATCATGCCACGGGCTTTTTTGGCGTAAAAGCTGATCACTTTATAATTACCGTTCTTACAATCTTTAAAAACAGGTGTGATAAGTTGAGCATTCAACTTCTTCGGTTTCACCGATTTAAAATATTCGTTAGATGCAAGGTTGATCAGAATATCATCGCCCTGCTCTACTAATGCTTGGTTCAATTTATCGGTAATGATATCACCCCAAAATTGATACAGATTAGTACCGCGAGGGTTCGCTAATTTCGTCCCCATCTCTAAGCGGTAAGGTTGCATCAAATCTAATGGACGCAATAAACCATATAAACCCGAAAGCATACGTAAATGCTGTTGAGCATAAGCAAACTGTTGTTCTGTCATGGTTTCAGCCGCAAGACCAGTATACACATCACCTTTAAAAGCCAATATTGCCTGACGAGCATTGTCTTGCGTAAATTGTGGCTGCCACTCAGCAAAACGAGCTGCATTCAAACCTGCAATTTTATCGCTCACTTTCATTAAGCTCGCAATATCCATTGGCGTTAATTCACGACATACATCAATCAGTTCAGCAGAGTGATCCGTTAGCTCTGGCAAAGTATAGGTTGATGTTACCAATGGCGATTCATAATCAAGGGTTTTAGCGGGGGAAACCACAATTAACATAAGGCTTTTTCCTTTAAAGTCTGACTTGAAAAGATTATCACTAAACAACAAAAAAGCCACTTAGAAACTAAGTGGCTTTGGTTATTTCAGTAATAGGCGTTCACTATGATTTACTCTTATCCCAAATGCCTTCTTCTAACTGGGCATGAAGCTCTGGGTAATCATTACTATCAAACGTCGGCACCTTACCCAGCGATAACTGTTTATTGTAATCAGTAGCCAACTTCACCACAGTGCCTGACAGTAAAACAATCGCGACTAAGTTAATCAGTGCCATCATTCCCATTGAGACATCGGCCATTGCCCATACCGTTGGCAGATCAGCTAACGCCCCAAACATCACCATAAAGAGCACCACAACACGAAAAATATTCAAGCCAATTTTATGGTTATGCTCAAGAAAAATAAGGTTGGTTTCAGCATAGGAATAATTAGCAACGAGCGATGTAAACGCAAAGAAGAAAATTGCAACGGCAATAAACACAGAGCCCCAATCGCCGACTTGCGAGCTCAAGGCACGCTGAGTTAACTCAATCCCTGTCACTTCACTATGGGGAACATATTCGCCAGACATCAAAATAATCGCGACAGTGGATGAACAGATCACCATTGTATCCATAAATACCCCCAGCATTTGCACATATCCCTGCGAGGCAGGATGGGGCGGATAAGGTGTTGCAGAGGCTGCCGCATTCGGTGCCGATCCCATGCCAGCTTCATTCGAAAATAAGCCACGCTTTAACCCATTAATCATTCCTTGCGCGATGGTATATCCCAGTGCTCCCGATGCCGCTTCTTCTAGACCGAAAGCACTGCGAAAAATCATCATGATAATATCAGGCAGTTTTTCTATGTTGATCGCCATAATATAAAGGGCAAGCACCAGATAACATAATGCCATTGCAGGAACTAAAATTTCCGCGGTTCTTGCAATCGTACGCAAACCACCAAAGATGATCACTCCAGTCATGATCACAAGCCCAATACCAACATATATCGGTGACCAGCCAAAAGCGACATGAGCCGCCTGACTTATCGAGTTAGCTTGAACCGAGTTAAACACTAAGCCAAAAGCAATGATCAAAAAGACCGAGAACATAACGCCCATCCAGCGCATGCCTAATCCTTTTTCCATATAATACGCAGGACCACCACGATAATTACCATCATTATCGCGGGTTTTATAAAGCTGAGCTAATGCACTTTCTGCAAAAGCAGTCGCCATACCAAGCATAGCAATCAGCCACATCCAAAAAATCGCGCCGGGGCCACCCAAAGTTAAGGCCACGGCGACTCCCGCCATATTACCTGTGCCGACTCTAGCCGCTAAGCTCGTACATAATGCTTGGAAGGAAGAAATTCCGGCACTGTCTGATTTGCGACTGTTTTTCATCACCTTAAACATATGTCCAAAATGACGGAACTGGATAAAGCTCAAACGGTAGGTAAAGTAAATACCGACTCCTATCAGTAAATAAATTAATACCGAGCCCCAGAGTAAGTCATTTAAAAAGGTAATTTGGCTAGACAAGTGGGTTCCTTCTACAACACCGTACGTATCGAATAAATAATGGCAATGGATGTGGTATCCACCCAAGCAGCGCAAACTAAATCATTACAATTTAGTAACCAAACAGAGTGATTACACATGGATATTCCCTCTCTTATTTTTGTAAGTCTATTATGAGGGGATATATCAAAAAATTTCATTCATTATCACATGAAATACACTAAGGGTATATTTTTTAAGTAAATATCTAAAAACTTCCCACTAAATCCAAACATAAATAAAGCCTAATCGCGAGTTGTTTTCTTACATTTTCGGTCATAAAAAGGATATATTTGACTTTTAGCACATAAAAATTTCATCTTTAAGCAACAAATGAGAAACAGTTCAATTTTACTCTACCCCATAGTGTGATAATTAATGACCTTGTAGCTTATATTTAGCTAGATCATAGGAAGAGGTGCTTTATGGATAGCTTTGCATTTGATGATATGTTCACCACAGAAACCGTCTCTCGTCGCTCTCGAGCAAAACCTGAAAAACGTAAATGGCGTGAAATCGAAGCCTTAAAAGATCGTCAACGACTTCGTCGTGAACTTCAAGATATGGATATGTGCGGTAGTTACAATGCCGATGAATTCGACTTTTAACAGACAGTTCCAGACTAAAAAAACAAAACGCCAGCATTTTGCTGGCGTTTTGTTTTTAGAAATAAATTCACTTATAGCTGCCAATTAATCACTGATTTCCCCATTTCAGCGAGTAACTGATTGGTTTTAGAAAAATGCTGACAACCAAAGAACCCCCGGTATGCAGATAACGGTGAAGGATGCGCTGAATGTAAAACATGATGACGCTCGGTATCTATCTTTTTACCTTTTTTCTGAGCATGGGCGCCCCACAGTAAAAAGATCACTCCCTCTGTATTATCATTAATGTACTCAATCGCACGATCGGTAAATGTTTCCCAACCAATCTTAGCGTGAGAATGCGCGCTCCCTTGCTCTACTGTTAGGACGGTATTAAGCAATAAAACACCTTGCTCTGCCCACGGCTGTAAATAACCATGTTCAGGTACTACAAAGCCTTCAATGTCAGTGGCTAATTCTTTATACATATTCGCCAATGACGGTGGCGTTTTAACTCCTGGAAGTACAGAGAAACTTAATCCATGAGCTTGCTTTGGCCCATGGTAAGGATCTTGTCCTAAAATCACGACCTTGGTGTTCTCTAATGGCGTAGAAGTGAATGCATTAAAGATATCTTGTTGAGGAGGAAATACCACTTTTCCTGATGCACGAGCAGCGTCAACCGCCTGTTCAATCCCAGAAAAATACGCTTGTGCTCGTTGTTGCTCGATAAATGTAGACCAGCTAGCGGTCATAAATACTTCCTCATCAATAGAATTTACTCAGTAAGAATATCAAAATCAGATCACAAGCGAGATAAATAATCGACGCCTTCATTTATAGCCACTTATTTTTGAGCGGCAAAATCCCGCAATGTCGCAATCTCTTGATGCCAAATATCAGGATTAATCGTTTCTAAAATAAGAGGCATATGATTAAAACGATCATCTTGCATGATATAACGAAAACAATCCCAACCGATCGCTCCTTCACCTAGACTATGGTGGCGATCTAAATGACTCCCTAAATCACCTTTGGAATCATTTAAGTGCATACCTCGGAGATATTGCATTCCAACAACGTCATCAAATTCAGCAAAAGTTCGATCAGTTGCAGTTTCAGTGCGTAAATCATATCCCGCCGCAAAGGTATGACAGGTATCAATACAGACACCTACCCGTGTTTTATCTTCAACTTGATCAATAATTTCTGCCAAATGTTCAAACCGCCAACCTAAATTTGAACCTTGTCCCGCGGTATTTTCGATCACTGCAACCACATCACTGACTTCTTTATGCGCAAGATTTATGGACTCAGCAATCAATTTTAAACACTCTTTTTCAGAAATTTTTTTTAAATGACTCCCCGGATGGAAGTTCAAAAGGTGCAATCCAAGCTGTTTACAACGCGACATTTCATCAATAAAAGCAGCACGCGATTTTTCCAACTTTTCAGCCTCTGGTGCACCTAAATTAATCAAATAAGAGTCATGTGGCAAAATAGCATTGGCATTAAATTCTAATTGAGAACAACGCGCTTTAAATGCAGCTATCACATCGGCCTCTAACGGCTTAGCCACCCACTGACGCTGGTTTTTAGTAAACAGGGCAAAAGCATTCGCACCAATTTTGTCAGCATTTACTGGCGCATTAAATACACCACCAGCAGCAGAAACATGAGCACCAATCAGTTTCATAACAATTTTCACCTTATTCATGTCATTTGGCATTTCAAGCCAAAGAGAAACATTTAACAAACATTATAATTACAATCACACTTCAATAATGTTGTAAAAATACAACATTATTGAACTAAACTATTTTTTATCGATTAAAATTTGTTGTTGATTAACCCTTAAAATGGCGTTAGATTGACTTAGCTCAATAAAACAGCCCTACTTTATTTAAGGTTTTTTGTTGTAATTTGATCTAGATCAATACACAAGTAGCCGTGCTGAGTTATAGCATTAAAGACTCAGCAAAAAGATTAAATTAACACCACTTTCTCGGAGATAAGTTATGATTACTGGTATTCAAATTACTAAAGCTGCAAACGACGATCTACTAAACACTATTTGGATCCTAGACAGCGAAACAAACGAAGCTCGTTGTGTATGTGCACTATCTGGTTTTGAAGCTGACCAAGTTATTGCTCAATCAGATCTAGGTGACATCGAATACCGTGAGCTAGCTATCGAAGCACCAGCAAAAATCGAAGGCGGTCAGCACCTAAACGTAAACGTTCTTAAGCGTGAAACATTAGAAGATGCTGCTAAGCACCCAGAAAAATACCCACAGCTAACAATCCGTGTTTCTGGTTACGCTGTACGTTTCAACTCACTAACTCGTGAACAGCAACAAGACGTTATCGCACGTACTTTCACTAGCAGCCTATAATTTCCTGCTAGCTTGCCTTATTAAGTACGTAACAATAAAAAAACGGCACGATCAATGTGCCGTTTTTTATTATCTGTAATAACAGAGTAATAAAAAAAGGAGCCTCGGCTCCTTTTTAGCGCTAAATACTATTCGTTATTACTGTACTGAACGTAATACCGCCTTCACGGCTTCAAAATCATTATCACGTTCTAAAGATAATAATTCCATCGCATTATGCTTCGCTAAAGGTGCAGGTAATGGAATATCTTTATCTAAGATCTCATCCACCACTTCTTTAAATTTCGCTGGATGCGCAGTACAAAGGAACAAACCTGTTTCGCCATCATTTAATTGCTCGTTAAGAATACGATAAGCAATCGCGCCATGAGGCTCACATAAATAGCCTTCTTCATTCATTTGCTTTAAGGTTTCAGCTGTTTGCTCATCCGTAACAGCACCATAACCTAATTCATTTAACCCCCAACCTTTTAGCTGACAAAGCTCTTCAATACGTGGCCAGTTATTCGGTTGGCTAACATCCATCGCATTTGAAATAGTTGGAACAGTGACTTTTGGAGACCACTCACCCGTTTGTAAATAACGTGGAACAGTGTCATTTTCATTCGTTGCCGCAATAAAGCGTTTAACAGGTAAACCTAACGATTTAGCTAATAAGCCTGCCGTTAAATTACCAAAATTACCACTTGGTACTGAAATAACTAATTGCTCACGTTCCGCTTTAGGCAGTTGAGCAACAGCTTCAAAGTAGTAACAGATCTGCGCCATTAATCGGCTAATATTGATGGAATTAGCAGAGTTTAAACCCACTTCTTTGCGCAACTCAGCGTCATCAAATGCTTGTTTCACTAATGCTTGGCAATCATCAAATGTGCCATTTACCGCAACTGTTGTAATGTTCTTACCTAAAGTACAGAACATCTTTTCTTGTAATGGGCTAATCTTGCCCTTCGGGTACAAAATCACAACCTTGATGTTATCCATGCCATAAAAAGCATGCGCAACAGCGGCACCTGTATCGCCTGATGTCGCGGTTAAAATCGTGATATCACTTTCACTATCAGCCGTTACTGCTGCTAGTGATTGCGCCATAAAACGACCACCAAAATCTTTGAATGCTAATGTTGGGCCATGGAACAACTCTAGCGCATACACGCCGTCTTTTACTTTATTGATAGGTGCTGGGAACTGAAATGCACTATCAACCATTTGGCTAACAGTTTCTTCACTTAGCTCATCACCGATAAACGCGGAAAGGATCTTGCTACTACGTGTGACAAAATCCATCTCTAGCAATGCATCAATATCGCTAAATTGAGGGAGTTCTGATGGAAAGAATAGACCTTGGTTACGTCCTAATCCTTGACGTACAGCCTGACCAAATGAAACCTGCTCTTGATGTTCTTTTAGATTATACAATTTCATTGTTATAGCTCACTTCCTGTTACTTTTGCGCCCAAGCTGTCTAATCGACAAACATGAACAAATCCTTCATCATTTTGAACATAATGTTCTTCGAGCCAACGTGCAAGTCGTTTAGCGACCTCTAAATCGGTGCAAACACTAAACATGGTTGGTCCAGAGCCTGAAATACCACTCGCAATCGCCCCTGCATCTAACGCATGCTGACGTGCTTGCGCAAAGCCAGGTAACAGCTTTTCACGGTAAGGTTCAGCCACGACATCTTTGATCATCTTCGCAGCTAACAGCGGTTGGTTTGAGTGACAGGCATGAATAAAACCACCTAAATGACGACCATGAGTGATCACATCTTGGCGACGATATTGTGCCGGTAAAATTGCACGCGCTTCAGCCGTTGGAACTTTAATCCCAGGGTAAGCCATCACCCAATACCAATCATCAAAACAAGGGACTTTCTGGCTTATGATCCCAAGCTCTTCCACCATGAACTGCAATCCACCAAGAAAGCAAGGTGCGACGTTATCATAGTGAAGACTCCCTGAGATCTCGCCTTCCATTTCCCCCATGAGCGCTAATAGCTCTGTTTCATTAAGCGGTTGATCATGGAAACGGTTAAGTGCATCTAATGCGGCAACAATCGAACAAGCACTTGAACCTAAGCCAGATCCAATCGGCATGTTTTTTTCTAATGTCACATCAACTGAGAGTAACGTGACCCCTTTTTTATCCAGCTCTCGTGCAAATACTTGCCAGCAACGATAGACAATATTCTCTTCTGTCTGCTGCGGCAGTTTATCAACAAAGGCACCAACGCATTGCAAACTAAAAGGTGTTTGACCCGCAGCCACTTTTACTCGATCGCCCAATAAGGTGCCATCAATTGGCGATACTGCCGCGCCTAAAACATCAAAACCAACACTCACATTACCAATCGATGCCGGAGCATAAACAACAACACTCATCTTATACTCCTCGTTTCCAGCCTAATGTACGCATTAAATCGGCAAAGACACCCGCGGCAGTTACTTCCGTACCCGCACCGTAACCACGTAATACCAGTGGGATCGGTTGGTAGTAACGGCTGTAGAAAGCTAAGGCATTCTCACCATCTTTAATTTTAAACATTGGATCATCAGGGTTCACCGCAACAATTTTCACCGAGCAATGGCCGTTATCGATTTCACCAACATAACGCAGTACTTTGTCCTCTTTTGCCGCTTCTTGAGCTAATTGAGTAAAATATGCATCCGCTTGTGATAAACGCGCCATGAAGTCATCTACAGAGCCAGAAGCATCAAAACCTGGTGGTAGTGCTTGTTCAACATCCACGTCTGAAAGCTCTAGCTCCAAACCAGACTCACGAGCAAGGATCAACAGCTTACGTGCCACATCCATACCTGATAAATCATCACGAGGATCGGGCTCAGTAAAGCCATTATTACGCGCAACGGTTGTTGCTTCGCTAAAGCTCATGCCTTCATCCAATTTACCGAAGATATATGACATTGAGCCAGATAAAATGCCAGAGAAGCGCTGTAGTTCATCACCTGCGGCTAATAGGTTCTGCAAGTTTTCAATAACAGGTAAACCTGCACCCACCGTAGTGTCATACATAAACTTACGACGGCTTAAACGTGCCGCTTGGCGTAATTGTTGGTAATAAGCCATGCTAGCCGTGTTTGCTTTCTTATTCGGTGTAATAACATGGAAGCCAGCAGCAAGGTAATCAGTATATTGCTCAGCAATGGTTTGATCTGACGTACAATCAATGATCACAGGGTTGATAATGTGATTACGCTGAACTAGCTGGATCATACGAGCAAGATTGAGTGGCTCATTCACCGCTCCCATTTGATCACGCCAGTTATCTAGGTCAAAGCCATCACGGCTCAGGAGTAACCCTTTGCTGTTCGCCATTCCGCAGACGCGAATCACGATACCGTCATCGGCAAGTTTACTTTGTTGACGCTGGATCTGATCGATCAACTCACCACCAACACCGCCAACACCAATCACAAAAACATCTAGGAAATGCTGGCTATTAAACAAGTTCTCATGACACGCTTTAACAGCTTCTGGGACTTTATTTTGTGGAATAACCGCTGAAATAGCACGCTCAGATGATCCTTGCGCAATCGCAACAATATTGACATCCACTTCCGCTAAAGAAGTAAAGAAACGCGATGCGACGCCGTGAGATGTACGCATACCATCGCCAACTAAAGTTACGATCGATACGTTATCTGAAAATTCAACGGGCTCAAGCAGACCTTCTTTTAATTCCAGTTCAAAGCTTTCGTTTAACGCTTTTTCAGCTTGAACATGATCTGCCGTTTCAATACAGAAACTAATACTGTATTCAGATGATGATTGAGTGATCAATACAATCGATACGCCAGCAGATGACATCGCACCAAATACGCGAGCAGCCATACCGACCATCCCTTTCATACCCGGGCCAGACACGTTCACCATCGTAAGATCTTTTAGAGTTGTGATCCCTTTTATGGCTAATTGATCTTCACCAGTATCTTGACCAATTAGTGTCCCTGGCGCTTGTGGGCTAAAGCTATTTTTAATCAAGCATGGAATTTGAAATTGGGCGATAGGGGCGATAGTTTTAGGGTGAAGAACAGAAGCACCGAAATAAGATAATTCCATCGCTTCTTGATAACTTAAAGATTTCAGTAGGCGTGCATCAGGGACTAAACGAGGATCACAGCTATAGACACCATCAACATCTGTCCAAATTTCACAACAATCCGCACGTAGACATGCAGCAAGCACTGCAGCAGAATAATCAGAACCATTACGACCCAGTGTTACTAGCTCACCTTTGCTGTTACCTGCGGTAAAACCCGGCATAATACAAACATGCCCGGCAGGTAATGGATCACGACGGAAATTCTGCGTTGAAATTTCAATATCGACATGCGCCTCAAGGTAATCACCTTCAGCATAGAGATATTTAACCGGATCGATAAGGCTTGCAGGCTGACCTTTCGCTTCAAGTAAAGCTTTCATCGCTGCAATAGAAAGACGTTCACCTTTACTGATGATCGTCGCATACACATTATCAGGACATAAACCTAATAGTTTAATACCATGAACATACTCTTTTAGTTGTCCTAGAGAGCTCGCCAGTTTTGCATCTAAAGCGGCTTTATCAAACTGAGGCTCTAAGGCTTTTAAGCCACTGAACAATTCAGTAAATACCTGTTCGAGATCGGCCAACTGTAGCGATGATTCACCCGTTTTCACGGTGTTATCAATCACTGAAACTAATTTATTTGTTACCTTCCCTGGTGCTGATAGCACAACAGAAACGTCACCTTGCTGAGCATTACTCGCAATAATATCTGCTGCTCTTAAAAATCGCTCTGCATCGGCTAATGATGAACCGCCAAATTTAAATACTCGCATTCCCTACTCCCGAGTGACTATCCTGATCTATCTAGTTATCGCATCTAGATATACTCAAATATGTGAATTTAAAATCGTTAAAAAAAAACCCGCAGCTCAATATGAGTTGCGGGCTTATTGTTAATCCTTGCGTATATCAGCCCGCACCAACACCGAAGATGTTAATGGTAATAATAATGCGTGTAATGGCGTGAGAGCTGAATACATTCTTCATTGGTCTACAAATTCTTTTTTGCTAATAGCTTACGTTTACAGCAATCATACATTAGAGTCAATAATATCTTTACAATTGCACAACACAATAGACAGCAAAATGAATCAATTATCAGCCATTTTAATTAACAAAAGCGACTATTCTATTTGCAGTCATGCGGACTACGTTGCATAGTTAGGCGTGAATATATTGCATCGGGAGGAGTACCAAATGAGCGCTGCCATGGAATCATTAATTGCCCATACCATCTTACAAGGCTTTGATGCCATGTACGGCCGCTTTCTCGATGTAACAGCTGAAGCACAAGAACGTTTTGAAAAACAGCATTGGGGACTTGTTCATAATGCTTTAAAGAAGAGGATCAGCTTTTATGATCATCATGTTGAATTAGTCACAAACCAAATTCAAATTATGCTAGGTGAACGTTACGCCAATCATGATTTTTTAATGGCTGTGAAAATGGCCTACCAAGATTTACTCTTAGACTATCCTCGTTACGATATTGCTGAGAGCTTCTTCAATTCGGTATATTGCCGTATATTCAAACACCGAAATATTAATCGCGATAAATTGTTTGTTCATACTTCACAAGAAGATCGTGTTCCCCCTTACCCAACATCACTAACGCGCCACTATCGTGTTAAAACAACACTGAGTGCGATGTTTGAAAGAATACTTGATGACACGCCCTTTACGTTAACTTGGCAAGATAAATCGAGAGATATCCAACTATTACTTAAACACTTACAACGGGATCTGGGTAATAAGTTCGATCAAGATACAACGCTTGAGCTTATTCGTGAGCCTTTTTATCGAAATAAAGCCGCCTATTTAATCGGAAAACTCACATTCTCTAATGGCGATTTCTGTCCCTTTGTCGTTCCGATTTTAAACGACAGTAGTCATGAAATTTATCTTGATGCGTGTATTTGTGACGCTAACGATGTCAGTATTATTTTTGGTTTTGCACGCTCATATTTTATGGTTTATGCCCCTGCGCCAGCTGCATTAGTTCGTTTCCTTTCACAGTTAATTCCCAATAAAACCCTTGCTGAACTTTATACTGCGATTGGCTGCCAAAAACATGGAAAAACAGAGCTTTACCGTGAATTCTTAGCCCATTTGGCGACAACTGATGACAAATTTGTCGTAGCGCCCGGCATAAAAGGCATGGTGATGTCGGTATTTACTCTGCCATCTTATGATTTTGTCTTTAAGATCATTAAAGACAAATTTGCACCTCAAAAAGATATAAGCCACAACACTGTCAAAGAAAAGTATCAGCTAGTAAAAGGACATGATCGTGTTGGTCGAATGGCGGATACCCAGGAGTATCGTAATTTCTGTTTTCCTCGAGAGCGTTTTAGCGAAGCATTAATCCAAGAGCTACAGTCTATCGCTCCCTCTATCATTACGCTAACTGATGATACGATTATGATTGAACATTTATATATGGAGCGACGCATGGTGCCGTTTAACCTCTATATAGAAAAAGCAGACGATGGTGATCTACGCTTTGCTATTAATGAATACGGCAACGCTATAAAGCAGTTAGCCGCAGCCAACATTTTTCCAGGTGATATGCTATTTAAAAACTTTGGTGTGACTCGACATAAGCGTGTAGTGTTTTACGATTATGACGAAATCACCTACATGACAGAGATGAATTTTCGTAAAATTCCACCACCTCGATACCCAGAAGATGAACTGGCGGCAGAGCCTTGGTATAGCGTAGGAATCAATGATGTCTTTCCTGAAGAGTTTCGTACCTTTTTATTAATAAACCCCAAAGTACGCGCATTATTTGACGAGCTACATAGTGATTTGTTTGAAGCGAGCTATTGGCAAAAGCTACAACAGAATATTACGGAGGAAAATTATCCCGATGTGTTCCCTTATCCATCTGAATATCGATTTCATCAGCATTAACAATCAACAAAAAACATCATCACATTGTAATAATTAAAACACTAGTTACATAAAATAAGCGTACTGGCTCATATAATGTAAAACAGGGTGTCTATTTCTTAAATCTGAAATGCATTTTATCTACCAATACCCTAAAGTTAGTAACATAAAATAATAATTAGAGATAATGGTATGACGAGATTATTATTAGGGATGATTATATTATTAGGGATTCAGCCTGTATTTGCCTCTGAATTCGATGACTTCGAACCCACTTATAATCGCAATAAAGAACAATCATCAGGGTGGTTTCTTTCGTCACAATCACGTCATCAACAAGCATTTGATGTTTGGCAAATTGACAGCGGATATGCTTATACCATTACCAAAAATACTCAACTTTATTTAAGTACCCAATTAACATCAGGTACAGTAACCCAGCGAGGGTCTAGAGGTATTGCATCAGGTGTTAAATATAATCTCACGCCCAAAGTCAGCCTACAAAGTGAAATAAATACGGCAACGACTAAAGAGAATACAAAGTTAGGGATAGAGGTCAGTAGTCAATATGATGTATCAGATCAACTAAACCTTAGAGCGACTGTTGATTATGAAGAACTCGAACAAGTCATTGAGTTTGGATTAGGATTTAGCTTCTAAGTAAAAGTTAGCTATTAGTCACTTAAGACAGATAAATCCAACGCGTGCTTAGACAAGATAATTCCATTTAAATCGGCATAAATATAATCACCAGGGTAAACTAGGTTTTCACTGAGATTTAATGTCACATTGAGCTCTCCCATTTGACGCTTCACTGTCTTAATCGGACATCCCCCTAATGCTTTTACACCTAAATTTAATGTCGCTAATGTTGCTATATCACGAACCGCACCATTAACAATGATCCCTTGCCAATGATTCTTAATCGCCAACAATGCTAATTGATCACCAAGTAACGCTCGTCGACAACTACCATGACCGTCAATAAATAACACTTTACCAGTGCCGTCTTGAGATAATATGTCACGTACTAAGCTATTATCTTCAAAACATCGGAGCGTGACACATTGGCCGTAAAAAATGTTTTTCCCACCATAATCATGACATCCTATTGGCAAAAAATGGATATCTTGTTCATAGTGATCGCATAAATCCGGTAGTAAATCTTTCATCATTCACTCTTCTTAGTATCAGTTAACGTCATCAATACTCATCTTGTCTAACATCAAAAAGTAAATTAACAATGTTACCTACCCCTTAATGGTTAAACGCAGAAATCAACACGACTTGAAACAAGGTAACGTTATAAACAAAATAGCTATGTAGAAGACGTATTAACAACTTTTAGCGTCAATCTAATATAGAATCAGGTTTAGATTCATCACATATAAAACATGCAACATAACGACGTCAATGTTACAATTAAAAACATAACGTAAATAACATGTTGTAGTTAATGTAAGTTATAGCCTGAAAAACACACAATCGGTATGTTTTTCATGAATATTTAACTTGGAAGTAATCAACCCACTATAGCTTCGACGATATTGTTAAAACTAAGAGTGAATAATCTATCTTTGCTCATTCTGTTTGATATAAATCAACAAACATATAAATAGCTATACTAAACAAACGCACAACATTGTTAGAGAGCTGTTAAGTGAATACAATCGCTGCATCAATTAGGGAGAGTGTAGCCAACACCTCAATATATGAGGTATTCCGATAGTTTTAATTATCGGGAAAAGGATGGTGTACCAACATAGGCAGCGATTTCGTAACAAATAAGTATTCTTGTTAATACTTTGCCTATATGTGAATTTTTTTTATAGAATTTAACTTACTCTGTTCATGCAGATTTGTTTTTTGATATTAGGTACTGCCAATGCAAACCCCTCACATTCTTATCGTAGAAGACGAGCACGTAACACGTAACACCCTAAAAAGTATTTTTGAAGCGGAAGGTTACACAGTTTTTGAAGCTAACGATGGCGCAGAAATGCACCAAATGCTTTCTGACAATCCTGTTCACCTAGTGATCATGGATATTAATCTACCAGGTAAAAATGGTCTTCTACTTGCTCGTGAACTTCGTGAGCAAGGCGATATGGCACTAATGTTCTTAACAGGTCGTGACAACGAAGTTGATAAGATCCTAGGTCTTGAAATTGGTGCTGATGATTACATCACTAAACCTTTCAACCCTCGTGAACTTACTATCCGTGCACGTAACTTATTGACTCGTGCTATGAACCAAGGTCTTCCTACTGAAGATAAGAAATTGGTTGAGCGTTACGAGTTCAACGGTTGGTCTCTTGAAATCAACAGTCGCTCACTAGTAAGCCCAAGCGGTGATCAATTCAAGCTTCCACGTTCTGAATTCCGCGCCCTACTTCACTTCTGTGAAAACCCAGGCAAGATCCAAACTCGTGCAGATCTTCTTAAGAAGATGACAGGTCGTGAGCTTAAGCCACATGACCGTACCGTCGATGTAACTATTCGTCGTATCCGTAAACACTTCGAATCTGTTGCTGATACACCAGAGATCATTGCAACAATTCACGGTGAAGGTTACCGTTTCTGTGGTGATCTTGGCGAAGAGTAATTCGTGAAGTTCAGACCATAATAAAAAGGCTCCTAAGGAGCCTTTTTTATTTTAAATGCAATACCATCACTCTATTTCTCGTACTGTTTTAACCATGTTTTCAGCACATCAATATCGTTTTGGTAACCATTTTTAATTTCATCAACCCAGTCATTAATGTTTTCCCACCAAGCAGGAAGTTCAGGAGACTGTGCTTTTTGTGCGACTTGCTGAATGTGTTTTAAACCGATAGAACCTGCTGCACCTTTAATTTTATGCGCTTCAAACTTAATCCCATCTTGATCTTTCGCGACCATATTCGAATCTAAAATCGCAATGTAATCTGGCATCATTTTTTCAAACATTTCGATGCTCGCATAAACAGGTTTAGTCCCTACAATATCAACGTAAGAGGTCAACATCTCCAAGTCGAGCAACTTGTCGATCATTTTATCGCTAGGCCCTGTTCCATCACTGTTAGTATCGGTTAAATCGTTAATTTCATCTTCCTCATAACTACAACTTAGAACGAGGTTTTCAATCACGCTAGTGATAGCTTTCACGCTTAATGGCTTACTAATCGCTTCATCCATCCCTTTTTCAAGGTATTCGCTTTTATCACTGATAACATTAGCCGTTAGAGCAACCAATGCTGGCAAATCCTGGTATTTTTCTCGTAGTTTCTGCGCAATATCAAAGCCTGTCATGTCTGGTAATTGAATATCTAACAAGACCAAATCATAATCTTCTGGTTTAAACATCGCTAAGGCTTCATCACCTCGCATTGCAACAGTGACTTCATGACCTAAACTTTCAAGCAAGGATTTAGCGACCGTGATATTTAACTCAATATCTTCCACCATGAAGATACTTAAACCAGTAAGCTCTGGTTTTACTTCAGTCACGATTTCTTCTTCAATAACATCTTCTACTAGCGGAACGCGAATTTTTACCGTAAAGGTACTACCTTCACCCACTTCAGAATGAACAGTGATATCTCCCCCCATTAGCTGAACGAGCTGGCGAGATACGGCAAGTCCAATCCCTGTTCCTACAGCATGAATATTATCGTCACCTTGTTTCACTTGATAATACATGGCAAAAATATTATCGATTTCAGATTTAGGAATACCAACACCGCTATCTTCAACTTCAAAGATAACATCAGCATCGTGCTCATGAATTTCACTGCTAACCGATAAAATCACGCCACCTTGTTTAGTAAACTTGGTCGCATTACCGATAAGATTCCACAACACTTGACGCAATCGCGTACTGTCGACTTCAATATTTTTTGGCAGTTCAGTTAAGCACTCTAGGTCAAAACGCAATCCTTTCTGCTCAGCCATTAACTGAGAAATATTCCCCATTTCATCAATGAACTCGTTGAAATCCAATGGTTTTGGCATCAACTCTAAACGACGGCGATCGGATTTATCTAAATCAATAATATCATTAAATATATTTCCTAAGGTGATCGCACTAACATGTACGGTACGTAAGTAACCACGCTGTTCATCAGTAAGATCTGTATCGAGTAACATACGACTTAAGCCAACAATACCATTGAGTGGGGTGCGTAATTCATGGCTAATAGTTGAAATAAATGAGGTTTTGTCGCTACTGGCTTTTTCTAACGCATCTTCATATTTTTTACGTTCGGTAATATCACGACCAAAGCCCATTAGACCAAGACGACGTCCATTGCGGTTATAGAATGGCACTTTACGAAGTTCAAATAGCGCACGTTTACCATTTGGATAAACTAACCACTGCTCATCTGTCATAGCACTATTTTCGTTAAACAACTCTTCGTCTGTTTTAATAATTCTTTTAGCGACTTCTTCAGGGTAAACATCCCAGGGTGTTAACCCCACTAGTTCTTTTTCTGTTTTACCCACTAACTCTGACATTGCACGATTACAACCTGAGAATTGGTTTTTTTCATTACGGTAGTAAATCAAATCAGGCGACGCATCTAAGAAAGACTTTAATAATGCACTTTGCTCTGCCACCGCTACTTGGGCATTTTCTCGCTGATAAACCTCATTTTCGAGATCATGCATCGCTTCTTCACGTGCTTCTTCCGCTTTTTCCCTTTCTTCTATTTCTAAATTTAACTGTGCAATATTGTTTTGAAGCTGTTTATTTAACTCCATGTCTCGCGAGCGCATCTCTTCTAGTTTAGTGACTAACTTCGATAAGCGTTGACGTGAGTCTTCTAACTGATCGACCACAACAGAGAGAAAATAAACAGCCCAAGGCGTTATTAATAAACCAAATGTCACCGATCGCACGATATCAATATCATTCACGGTGCCATGTAGTACTAACGTCACACTAACTTGAACAACAACGGCTAATGCAACCAATGCTAATGCAAGGAGTAGGCTAAAACGAACGATCCCTAATTTAACCAGAAGATCGACATAAAACTGAGCTAACATTTTGACTTGTTTCATCACTGAATACCAAAAGAAGAAAGATGCCGTCAAAGCGACGTGTAAGCTTGTTAATCATAAGCGCTGATATCAATTGCGCCAGAATAAAAAGCTGAAACTATAACCTTCACATACAAAAAAGCCCACATCACGTAGGCTTTGTTTTGTATTCTATTTTAATTGTGGGCGTTGATATACAAAAGCATCATTAATTAGACTCCCTTGCCCACCATAATTATCTAAGTTACGTCCAATTTCAGTCATCGCTAACCAGCGGTTTTCACACCACATTGGTGCCAGTAAGGTTGGCCTACGTGCCGCGGCTGAAACCCGATGATAAATCACATCAGCAGGAGTTAATCGGATCATTTCGCTCGCAATGTTGGTGTACTCTTCAAGGCTAATAGGGTCTAAACGTTCGGCTTTATATGCTTGCCCCATTTTACTGCCTTCAACTATGTGTAGTGGATGCAATTTTATCCCATCCACGCCTACCGCCACCACTTTACTGATCGTATCAAGGTTATCTTGTTTGGTGTCACCTGGCAGCCCAACAATTAAATGAGTGCAAACCTTGATCCCTAATGCCCGTGCACGTTGAGTGATAGCGGCATAACATGCAAAATCATGACCTCGGTTAATCCGCTTTAATGTCTTTTCATTTGCCGTTTGTAAACCTAACTCGAGCCAAATCTCATAGCCTTGTTGTACATAATCAGACAGTAACTCTAATACCGCATCAGGCACACAGTCAGGTCGAGTACCGACACATAACCCCACAATATCCGTCGTTTTTAACGCCTCTTCATACATTTTCTTTAGCGTTTGAACTTCAGCATAAGTACTTGTGTAAGCCTGAAAATAGGCTAAATAACGTTTTGCACGATGAATTTCATCGGCACGCTCTGCTAATTGCTGTTTAATAGGTAAAAACTGAGTCTTTTCATCTGCAAAAGAGGCCACATTACAAAATGTGCACCCTCCCCGACCAATCGTTCCATCACGATTAGGACAGCTAAAACCGCCATGCAAAGTTAACTTATGGACTTTTTCACCATAACGGCGCTGTAAGTCTTGACCAAATGTATTAACGAGTTCGTGCAGTTGCATTACTTTACCTGATTGCAAATAAATAGCTGTAAACACCGCGATGAATAGCGAGCAATATTAAAAAGAGTCGCAAGATAGCATCAATTACAAGTAATAAATTTGTGCTAAAACAAACAAAGCCCTTTCCTTTACTCAACAAAAAAGACACTTAATCGTAAATAAAATACAAAAAAGTTTCCCTAACTACGTATTGTTGCCTTTTTGTAAACAATCGATCACCAAACGTTTTTTGCATTTAAACGCAATTGCGAATAATTATCGTCGTTAAAAAGCCTTTTTCATGTTTAACAATGCAACAAAACAGCAATATTATGATAGCTAAATGTTAATTTTTATTGGTAATTAATGTATCAAAATTGTAGGATAGTTACACTTGTGTGCAATTTCTGAACAATAAAAGCGATGCCATCACCCTACTGTAAAGTGATTTGTGTCGCCCTTTCTCAAGAAATACAGTGTGTTCGTTCATAGCAAAACGAAACAACAAAATTAAGTTTGCCAATACAGGACGATTTTATCTTTGTGCAGACACTCAATCATGTTGGGTAGAACAGGATAGTTCATTTCAATACCGCAGGATTGTGACAATAAATTAGGGATAACCAAGCCTTAGGAATATGGCTTGATGCAACTGGAAGGATGTATCTATGACAGATCAAGAGCTGAACGATCAGGGACTTTATGTGCCTGAAATGGAGCACGATGCCTGTGGTATCGGCTTTGTCGCCCACCTAAAAAACCGTAAGTCTCACCAGATTGTTACTCAGGCTCTCGATATGCTAGCGCGTATGGAGCACCGTGGCGGTCAAGGTTGTGATCCATGCAGTGGTGATGGTGCAGGCATTTTGCTGCAAAAGCCCCACGAGTTCTTATTAGAAGAAACACTGACACTCGGTATTAAATTACCCGCCTTCGATAAATATGGCGTCGGTGTTGTGCTATTTCCAAAAGATGAGCATAAACGCCAGCAATGTCGTGAGATCTTAGAGCGTAACGCTAAACGCCTTGATCTTGAAGTGATCGGCTACCGTGTACTTCCAGTTGACAACTCAATGATCGGTGAAGATCCATTGAGCACAGAACCACAATTTGAGCATGTCTTCATCACTGGTGGCGCAAACTTAGATCCAGCCGTACTAGAGCGTAAACTTTATGTTTTACGTAACTATACTGTACGTGTTTGTCTGGAAAGTGTTTCGAACATTGGCGATGACTTCTATATCAACTCTCTGTCATACAAAACTTTGGTTTACAAAGGCCAATTAACTACAGAGCAAGTACCTCAGTACTTCCTTGATCTACAAAATCCAACGATGGTGACCGCACTTGCATTAGTTCACTCTCGTTTCTCAACCAACACCTTCCCACGTTGGCGCTTAGCACAACCTTTCCGTTACATTGCTCACAACGGTGAAATCAATACCGTTCGTGGTAACTTGAACTGGATGAAAGCCCGTGAAGCGATTCTTGAGTCTGATTTATTTAGTCAGCAAGAAATCGATATGCTACTGCCGATTTGTCAGGAAGGTAGCTCAGATTCATCTAACTTCGATATGGCACTAGAGTTACTTGTGCTTTCTGGTCGTAGTTTGCCACACGCTTTAATGATGCTTATCCCTGAAGCGTGGCAAGAAAACAAAAACATGGATCCTAAGCGTCGTGCTTTCTACCAGTACCACGCCAATATCATGGAACCATGGGATGGCCCAGCCTCTGTTTGTTTCACCGATGGTGTTCAAGTAGGTGCAACACTGGACCGTAACGGCCTACGTCCATCACGTTATACTGTGACTAAAGATGACTTCCTTGTGATGGCATCTGAATCAGGCGTGGTTGAAATTGAGCCTGAAAACGTCCAATTCCGTGGTCGTCTACAACCGGGTCGTATCTTCGTTGCTGATCTAGAGCAAGGTCGTATTATTTCTGATGAAGAAGTAAAAGACAGCATTGCGACAGCACAACCGTATGAGCAATGGGTTAAAGACAATCTATTAAGCCTAAAGACGCTTCCTGAAGCTGATAATATGCATCATCAGCCAACACCTGAGCGCTTACTGCATCATCAACAAGCGTTTGGTGTGAGCTCAGAAGAAGTGAATGACATTATTGTTCCACTGGCAAAAACAGGTTATGAGCCATTAAGCGCTATGGGTGCAGACTGGCCGCTAGCCGTGCTTTCTCATCAATCCCAGCACTTATCAAACTACTTTAAACAGCTATTTGCACAGGTGACTAACCCGCCAATCGATCCAATTCGTGAGCGTATGGTTATGTCATTGAATACTTACCTCGGTAAGGATCAAAACCTGCTAGCTGAAACACCGGCGCATTGCCAAAAAGTTGAACTTGAATCCCCTGTTCTTTCTAATGCTGAACTTGAGAAAATCCGTGAGATTGATAATGAACATCTACAATCGAAAACATTGGATATTGTATTTAATGCAAGTGGCGAAGATGGCAAACTAGAGCGTGCACTTAAACGTATTTGTCAGTATTCAGAAGATGCAGTCGTTGATGGTTATTCAATCATTATTCTAACTGACCGTGCGGTTAATTCTAACCATGCGGCTATTCCTGCAATGCTGGCTGTTGGCGCGGTTCACCACCACCTGATCCGTAAAGGTCTTCGCGCGAAATGTGACATCGTGGTTGAAACTGGCGATGCTCGCGAAACACACCACTTCGCAACCCTAATTGGTTACGGTGCTAATGCAGTTAACCCATATCTTGTGACTGAAACGCTAGTAGATCTTCAACGTAAGCGTAAGCTTGATCCAGAAGTACCAACAGACACCTTATTTGATAACTACCGTAAAGGGGTTAACGGTGGTCTATTGAAGATCTTCTCGAAGATGGGTATTTCAACGCTACAGTCATACCACGGCGCACAAATTTTTGAAGCGCTTGGTATCAGTAAATCTGTGGTTGATAAGTACTTCACCGGTACTGTAACGCGTATTCAAGGTCTAACGATTGATGATATCGCGCAAGAAGTCTTAGTCCGTCATCGTGTTGGTTACCCTACTCGTGAAATCCCAGTACAGGTACTCGATGTAGGTGGTGTATATCAGTGGAAGCAACGTGGTGAGAAACACTTGTTCAACCCTGAAACCATTTCACTACTGCAACAATCAACCCGTGAAAAAGATTACGCGCAATTTAAGCAATACGCGAAAGCGGTTGATGATCAAGGTGATAACGCTGCAACACTGCGTAGCCAACTTGATTTCATCAAAAACCCAGCAGGCTCTATCCCACTTGAGGAAGTTGAGCCAATTGAGAATATCCTCAAGCGCTTTGCGACAGGTGCAATGAGCTTTGGTTCGATTTCTTACGAAGCGCACTCAACACTGGCTGTTGCGATGAACCGCATCGGTGCAAAATCTAACTCAGGTGAAGGTGGTGAAGATCCAATTCGCTTTGAGAAGAAAGATAACGGTGATTGGGAACGTTCTGCTATCAAGCAGGTGGCATCAGGTCGTTTTGGTGTCACCTCTTACTACCTAACTAACGCTGATGAGCTGCAAATCAAAATGGCTCAAGGTGCGAAACCCGGTGAAGGTGGTCAGCTTCCAGGTGATAAAGTCGATGACTGGATTGGCGCAACACGCCACTCAACACCAGGGGTTGGCTTAATTTCTCCACCGCCTCACCATGATATTTACTCAATCGAAGATTTAGCCCAGCTGATCTACGATTTGAAAAATGCTAACCGCGCAGGTCGTGTCAACGTTAAACTGGTATCAGAAGCAGGTGTAGGTACGATTGCATCAGGCGTTGCTAAAGCCAAAGCCGATGTTGTTCTTATTGCAGGTTTTGATGGCGGTACAGGCGCATCACCAATGTCATCTATTCGCCACACAGGTCTACCGTGGGAATTAGGTCTGGCAGAAACGCACCAGACGCTACTGAAGAATGGTTTACGTAACCGTATCGTTGTTCAGTCTGATGGTCAGATGAAAACACCTCGTGACCTTGCTATCGCCACTCTTCTGGGTGCTGAAGAATGGGGCGTAGCAACAGCTGCACTGGTTGTTGAAGGCTGTATCATGATGCGTAAGTGTCACAAGAATACTTGTCCTGTTGGTATCGCAACACAGAACAAAACATTACGTGAACGCTTTGATGGTCGCGTAGAAGACGTTGTGACTTTCTTCCAATACATGGCTGAAGGTTTACGTGAAGTAATGGCAGAGCTTGGCTTCCGCGCTATTGAAGAAATGGTAGGGCAATCTCACAAGCTGAAAGTCCGTGATAATGTCAGTCACTGGAAATACAAAAACCTCGATCTTAGCCCTGTACTTTACGTTGAAAAGCCACGTGCTGAAGATGGTATTTACAACCAACGTCCCCAAGATCATGGTTTGGATAACGTACTAGACCGTCAATTGATTGAACTTGCACAGCCAGCACTGACGGAAGGTAAAGCAGTCAACGCTGAGTTGCCTATCATCAATACCGATCGAAGTGCAGGTACTATGCTGTCGAATGAGATTTCGAAAGTATACAAAGACAGCGGCTTACCACAGCCGATGAACGTGAAGTTCTTTGGTTCAGCAGGTCAAAGCTTCGGGGCATTCCTTGCTAAAGGCGTGAAATTTGAAGTTGAAGGCGATGCGAACGATTACTGGGGTAAAGGCCTATCAGGCGGTACGCTAGTACTTTACCCTGATGCGAAATCTGACATCGTTGCTGAAGATAACATCGTTGTGGGTAACGTTTGTTTCTACGGCGCAACCTCTGGTGAATCTTACATTCGCGGTCTTGCTGGCGAGCGTTTCTGTGTTCGTAACTCAGGCGCACAAGTTGTGGTTGAAGGTGTCGGTGACCACGGTTGTGAGTACATGACAGGTGGTGTTGCCGTTATCCTGGGTCAAACAGGTCGTAACTTTGCTGCTGGTATGAGTGGTGGTGTTGCTTATGTTTGGGATCAGTTCGATGACTTTGAAACCAAATTAAACCCAGAGTTAGTCGATTTAGATCCAATCGAAAAAGAAGACCAAGAATTATTACTAAATATGCTAACGAAGCACGTAGCATTGACTGGTAGTACGGTTGCAGAGCTTTTCCTATCTAACTTCGAAGCTAACTTGAAGAAGATGGTGAAAGTTATGCCAAGGGATTACAAAGCCGTATTACTAAAGCGTAAAGCTGAAGCTCAAGACAAGGAAGCGTTGGAGGCAATCAATGGGTAAGCCAACTGGATTTTTAGAATTTGGCCGTGAATTGCCAAAAAAATTGGACCCGAGTGTTCGTATTCAAGATAACAAAGAATTCGTTTTAAACGATGAATTTGGTGACAAGATCAATGAACAGTCATCACGCTGCATGGATTGTGGTGTACCGTTCTGCCATAACTCTTGTCCAATTGGGAATATTATTCCTGAATTTAATGATGCGGTTTACCGCGATAGCTGGGAAGAAGCGTGGAACATCCTAAGTTCAACGAATAATTTCCCAGAATTTACTGGTCGTGTGTGTCCTGCCCCTTGTGAAAGTGGCTGTGTGTTAGGTATCAACCAAGATCCCATCACGATTTGTAATATCGAGAAAACGATTGTTGAAACAGCTTATCGTGAAGGTTATGCCAAGCCTAAAACACCACGTTCTCGAACCGGTAAAACCATTGCAATTATCGGTTCAGGCCCTGCGGGCTTATCAGCAGCAGAGCAGCTAAACAGCGCAGGTCACACCGTGACAGTGTTTGAGCGTGATGAAAAAGTCGGTGGTCTACTTCGCTTTGGTATTCCTGACTTTAAGCTAGGTATGGATATCATAGATCGTAAGATCAACCTAATGGCAGAAGCTGGCGTTAAATTTGAAGTTAATGCGCACATTGGTGTCGATATCAATGCTAAGCAATTACGCCAAGACTTTGATGTCGTATTACTTACAGGCGGCTCAACCGTTCCTCGTAACCTGCCAATCCCAGGTCGTGAACTAAATGGCGTACATTTTGCGATGGAATTTCTTGCGCAAAATAACCGTCGTGCCAACGATATGGATTTAAAAACCGAAGAAATCCACGCCAAAGGTAAACATGTTGTGGTTATTGGTGGCGGTGATACAGGTTCTGACTGTGTGGGTACATCAAACCGTCACGGCGCTGCAAGTATTACTCAAGTTGAGATCATGCCTGTTCCACCTGAAAAGCGTCCAGCTAATCAGCCATGGCCGTCATACCCAATGATCATGAAAACATCAACGTCACATGAAGAAGGTTGTGATCGTTACTGGAACATCTTAACCAAAGAGTTTATCTCTGACGATAACGGTAATGTGAAAGGCTTACGTATTGCTGATATTGTTTGGCAAGAAGCAAAACCAGGCGAGCGCCCAGGGTTTGATGAAGTTGAAGGTTCAGAGCGTGTGATTGCCTGTGATCTTGCTTTCTTAGCGATGGGCTTCTTACACCCAGAACCAACAGGCGTTCTTGCTCAACTTGATATCGCATTAGATGAGCGTGGTAATGTTGCAACTGAAGATTTCGCAACTAACCAAGCAGGTGTATTTGCAGCAGGTGATATGCGTACAGGCCAATCATTGGTTGTACGTTGTATTAACGAAGGTCGAGAGTCTGCTCGTGCAGTTGACGCTTACCTTATGGGTAATACAAACCTTGAAGCAAAAGCTGATTCATTAATGCTTTCTTAACTTCTACGTAAAGTTAATATTTAATGCAAAGCCAGCTCAAATGAGCTGGCTTTTTTACTGTTATAACTCTCAATATTCAATGTTAGCCTCAACATTTCCCCACACATCCCTGAAAACCTATACTTAATTATTAATATTAAGACTTTAATTACGCCCTTCCAATCAGGATAAACACTTGCTACTCACTATATTTAATTGAACTTTAAGATGTTATTACTATTTTAAGATACATCATAATATTTAGCGCTAGTTGTTATGTCTATTTGACCTTTTTGTAAATTATGGGTACTTTGATGAATCGCAGGAAGCATACTGATGATCAGGATGATTATCATATTGATGCAGTAAACCTGTTTATGACAAACAGGTGCAAGGGAGAGTTGCAATGTCACTGTATAACCCATCACTGGAAAAAGATAACTGTGGGTTTGGTCTGATTGCCCATATCGAAGGCCAAACCAGCCACAAACTTGTTCGTACCGCTATATCCGCACTAGATCGCATGACTCACCGTGGTGGTATCGCCGCTGACGGTAAAACAGGTGATGGCTGTGGTCTATTGATTAAAAAACCAGATAATTTCTACCGTATTATTGCTGATGAAAAAGGCTGGAACCTATCCCGTGAATTTGCCGTGGGACAAATTTTCTTAAGCCAAGATCCGGTACTTGCCGAGCAAGCTCGAACTATTATTAATGAAGAGCTGGCAACAGAAACATTATCGGTAGTAGGTTGGCGTGAAGTGCCTGTAAATCCTGCCGTTCTCGGGCCTATTGCTCAAGAATCCCTACCTAATATTGAGCAAGTCTTTATCAATGCCCCTGCAGGTTGGAAGCCTCGCGATATTGATCGCCGCCTCTACATTGCTCGTCGTCGCATTGAAAAGCGTATTACCGAAGATAGTGATTTCTACATTTGTAGCCTTTCAACTCAAGTGATTGTCTACAAAGGCTTATTCATGCCATCGGATCTACCTAAATTCTACTTAGATTTAGGTGACATTCGATTAGAATCGTCGATTTGTCTATTCCACCAGCGTTTCTCAACCAATACTCAGCCACGCTGGCCGTTGGCTCAGCCTTTCCGCTATCTAGCCCATAATGGTGAAATCAATACCATCACAGGTAACCGCCAATGGGCACGAGCACGAGGCTATAAATTTAGCTCCCCATTGCTGCCAGATTTAAAAACAGCTGCACCATTTGTTAACGAAACAGGCTCTGATTCCTCTAGCCTTGATAACATGCTAGAGCTATTTTTATCTGGTGGTATGGATCTATTCCGTGCCATGCGCATGCTTGTTCCACCAGCTTGGCAAAACCACCCTGATATGGATCCAGCACTGCGTGCTTTTTACGATTTTAACTCGATGCACATGGAACCATGGGATGGCCCTGCTGGTATCGTAATGTCTGATGGACGTTATGCTGCTTGTAACCTTGACCGAAACGGCCTTCGTCCAGCCCGTTATGTGATCACCAAAGATAAATTGATCACCCTAGCGTCTGAAGTCGGCATTTGGGATTACACCCCAGATGAGGTCGCTGAAAAAGGGCGTGTTGGTCCCGGTGAATTATTAGTTATTGATACAAAGTTTGGCAAAATTTGGCATTCATCAGATATCGATAACGAGCTAATGGGACGCCATCCTTATAAAGCATGGATGGATAGTCACGTTAAACGCTTAACCCCCTTTGAACAATTAGGGGATGAGCAAGTAGGTTGCCGATCGCTCACTGATGACGAACTGTCGGTTTATCACAAGCAATTTGGGGTAAGCAGTGAAGAGTTAGATCAGGTACTGCGTGTTGTAGGTGAAAATGGCCAAGAAGCCACTGGCTCGATGGGTGATGATGCGCCAATGGCGGTATTGTCATCAAAAGAACGACCGATCACCGATTACTTCCGTCAAATGTTTGCACAGGTCACTAACCCACCTATCGATCCACTGCGTGAAAAGCATGTCATGTCACTCGCTACCTGTATTGGTCGCGAAATTAACGTGTTCTGTGAAACCGATAGCCATGCACAACGTGTGGCGTTTGGATCGCCAGTGTTAGTGTATTCTGATCTTGTTCAATTACTTGAGTTAGATGATCAATATTATGCCAACAGCATTATTGATATTAACTACAATCCAAATGAAAAAGATCTCAAACAAGCACTAATAGATCTATGCGATGAAGCTGAACGTGTCGTAAAAGATGGTGCTGTACTGGTTGTTTTATCAGATCGCGGGATCAATAAAGATAAATTGCCAATTCCTGCTGCAATGGCTGTGGGTGCGGTGCAAAAACGTTTGGTTGATAATAACCTACGTTGTGACACTAACATCGTGGTTGAAACAGCAACCGCTCGCGATCCTCACCAATTTGCCGTCCTTCTCGGCTTTGGTGCTACCGCTATCTACCCTTACCTTGCTTATGAATCACTAGGTAAGTTGATCGATGCGGGGGCAATTAATAAGTCTTACCGTGAAGTGATGAGTAATTACCAAAACGGCATGAATAAAGGTCTATTTAAGATCATGTCGAAGATGGGGATCTCGACCATTGCTTCATACCGCTGCTCAATGCTATTTGAAGCTGTCGGTTTAAGTGATGAAGTCGTTGAGCTTTGCTTTAAAGGTGTTTCGAGCCGTATTGCAGGCGCTGACTTTAGTGACTTCCAACAAGATCTCTTTAACTTATCGCGTAAAGCATGGTTGAAACGTAAACCGATTGAACATGGAGGTTTACTGAAATACGTTCACGGTGGTGAATTCCATGCTTATAACCCTGATGTTGTCGGCACACTACAAAAAGCGGTGAAATCAGGCGATTATCAAGATTACTTAGCCTTTGCTAAAGAAGTGAATGAGCGCCCTGTCGCTGCTATTCGTGACTTGTTTAAGCTAAAAGATGGCACAACATCGATTCCGGTTGAACAGGTTGAAGCTGCGACTGAGCTTTATAAGCGTTTTGACTCAGCCGCAATGTCGATTGGTGCATTAAGCCCAGAAGCGCACGAAGCATTAGCTATCGCAATGAACCGTTTAGGCGGTTGTTCAAACTCCGGTGAAGGCGGTGAAGATCCTCGTCGTTTTGGTAACGAACGTAACTCACGGATTAAACAGGTGGCTTCAGGTCGATTTGGCGTGACTCCACACTACCTTGTGAATGCGGATGTTATTCAGATCAAAGTAGCACAAGGAGCGAAACCTGGGGAAGGTGGTCAACTACCCGGCCATAAAGTGACAACCGAAATCGCGAAACTGCGTTATGCGGTACCGGGTGTTACCCTGATCTCACCACCACCTCACCATGATATTTATTCGATTGAAGATTTAGCTCAGCTGATCTTCGATTTAAAACAAGTTAACCCAAGTGCCATGGTATCGGTCAAACTGGTATCTGAGCCTGGGGTTGGCACCATCGCAACGGGTGTGGCTAAAGCCTATGCTGATTTGATCACCATTTCAGGTTATGACGGCGGGACCGGTGCAAGTCCACTAACATCGGTGAAATATGCCGGTAGCCCATGGGAGCTTGGTCTTGCTGAAACTCAGCAAGCACTTGTGAGTAATGGCTTACGTCACAAAATCCGTCTGCAAGTCGATGGTGGTTTGAAAACCGGCCTTGATGTTGTAAAAGCAGCCATTTTAGGTGCGGAAAGCTTCGGTTTTGGTACCGCACCAATGGTTGCTCTAGGTTGTAAATACCTGCGTATTTGTCACCTTAATAACTGTGCGACAGGTGTCGCTACCCAAGATGAAAAACTGCGTCGTGACTTCTTTAAAGGCTTGCCTGAACAAGTTATGAATTACTTCATCGGTGTTGGCCAAGAAGTACGTGAACTATTAGCGCAATTAGGCGTAGAAAAGCTCACAGACCTAATTGGTCGTACCGATCTTCTTGAAACATTGGAAGGCTTTACAGCAAAACAAGCCAAGCTTGATTTAAGCCCAATTTTGGTTGCTCCAACACCAAAAGAAGGTAAAACACTCTACTGCAGCGAGCCTAACACACCATTTGATAACGCAGAGCTAAGCCAGACTTTAGTCGATCAAATCTTACCTGCGATTGAAAGTCGTAGCGGTGGTGATTTCTACTTTGATATCTGTAACACCGACCGCTCTATTGGCGCACGTCTATCTGGTGAAATCGCCCAGCGTTATGGCAACCAAGGTATGTCAGCAAGTCCAGTAACACTGCACTTAACCGGTACTGCGGGTCAGTCTTTCGGGGTGTGGAATGCAGGCGGTCTAAACCTGAAATTAACAGGTGATGCAAACGACTATGTGGGTAAAGGCATGACGGGCGGTATTATTACTATTCGTCCACCACAAGGTTCTGCATTTAAATCAAGTGAAGCGACCATCATTGGTAATACTTGTTTGTATGGCGCAACGGGCGGTAAGTTATTTGCTGCAGGTAAAGCGGGTGAGCGTTTTGCTGTGCGTAACTCTGGCACCATTACCGTTGTAGAAGGTGCTGGTGATAACGCATGTGAATATATGACTGGCGGTATCGTAGCTATTTTAGGTAAAACAGGCGTTAACTTTGGCGCAGGTATGACGGGCGGTTTTGCTTATATTCTTGATGAAGATGGCGATTTCGCAGGACGCGTGAATCCAGAGCTAGTTGAAGCATTACCTCTTGACGAGCTACAGATCCACCAAGAACATTTACGTGGTTTAATCGACCGTCACTTACAAGAAACAGGTTCAAGTCGAGCACAAGAAATTTTGGCGAACTTTGATCAATGGATCCCGAAATTCTATCTTGCGAAGCCTAAGTCAGCAGACATTAATACCCTGCTGGGTCACCAAAGTCGTTCAGCTTCTGAACTACGTCTTCAGGCGCAATAAGGGAGGGAAACCGAATGAGCCAGAATGTTTACCAATTTATTGACGTCGAACGTATCGACCCACCAAAGAAACCGCTAAATGTACGTAAAATCGAGTTCGTTGAAATCTACGAACCGTTTACCAAACAGCAGGCAGGTGCGCAGGCGGATCGTTGTTTAGATTGTGGTAACCCTTATTGTGAATGGAAATGTCCTGTTCATAACTACATTCCTCAATGGCTAAAACTGGCTAATGAGGGACGTATTATTGAAGCCGTTGAGCTATCTCACCAGACGAATACCTTACCGGAAGTATGTGGCCGTGTTTGTCCTCAAGACAGGCTATGTGAAGGTTCTTGTACCTTAAACGAAGACTTTGGTGCGGTGACAATTGGTAATGTTGAAAAATACATTACCGATAAAGCCTTTGAGATGGGCTGGAAACCTGACATGTCAGGGGTCGAGTGGACAGATAAAAAAGTTGCGATCATCGGTGCAGGCCCTGCCGGATTATCTTGTGCTGATATTCTTGTGCGTAACGGCGTAAAACCCGTGGTATTTGACCGCTACCCTGAAATTGGTGGCTTGCTGACCTTTGGTATCCCATCATTCAAGCTTGAAAAAGATGTAATGGTTAACCGTCGTAAAATCTTTACTGAAATGGGGGTTGAGTTTCAGCTCAATACTGAAATCGGTAAAGACGTCACGATGGAATCGCTACTGGCTGACTACGATGCGGTGTTCTTAGGTGTCGGCACGTATAAAAACATGCGTGCAGGATTGGAAAATGAAGACGCAACAGGCGTCTATGACGCATTGCCATTTTTGATTTCTAATACCTATAAGGTAATGGAACTAGAAAGTCCATCGACATTCTTAGATATGAAAGATCAACGCGTGGTCGTACTCGGTGGTGGTGATACCGCGATGGACTGTGTCCGTACTTCTATCCGCCAAGGTGCAAAAGATGTGGTGTGTGCTTATCGTCGTGATGAAGCCAATATGCCGGGTTCAAAACGTGAGGTGAAAAATGCCCGCGAGGAAGGCGTAAACTTTATGTTTAACCTTCAGCCATTAGGTATTGAAGTGGATGATTCAGGCAAAGTAACTGGCGTTAAAGTTGTGAAAACAGCGCTAGGTGAACCAGACAGCGCTGGACGTCGTCGCCCTGAGCCAGTCTCAGGTAGTGAGCACGTATTAGGTGCCGATGCTGTGATCATGGCGTTTGGTTTCCAACCTCATGCGATGCCATGGCTGACACCATATGATGTTGAACTGGATCAATGGGGACGGATCAAAACCTCATTCGATGCACACTTTGCCTATCAAACCACAAACCCGAAAATCTTTGCCGGTGGTGATGCGGTTCGTGGTTCAGATTTAGTGGTAACCGCCATTGATGAAGGCCGTAAAGCCGCTGATGGCATACTGGATTATCTCAACGTCTAAAGACGTTAATTAAACAAACTAAAGCGGATGGGCAACCTTCCGCTTTTTTTTATTGTTCAAAAATTAGCGCTCGATAACTTTTGGTATAAATTCTATCGCTCATGGTACACTAATCAACACAACAGCACCCTCGGTGCACCGCTTGAACAACAAGAGAACGAATCAATGAAAATCGGCATTATTGGCGCAATGGAGCAAGAAGTTGCGATCCTAAAAGCACAACTAGAAAACTGCGAAACACACAACAAAGCAGGTTGTACTCTCTACACAGGTACGCTAAATGGTGCGGATGTTGTCTTGTTACAATCTGGTATTGGTAAAGTTGCAGCAGCAGTAGGCACAGCCGTATTACTTGAAACGTTCCAACCTGATGTTGTGATCAATACAGGCTCTGCTGGCGGTTTTGAATCAAGCCTTAATGTTGGTGATGTTGTGATCTCAACGGAAGTTCGCTACCACGACGCAGACGTGACAGCATTTGGTTATGAGATCGGTCAAATGGCACAGCAGCCAGCCGCTTTCCTCTCTGACGAAAAACTGATGGATGTAGCAGAGCAAGCACTATCTGCTTTACCTAAAAAGCCACACGCTGTTCGCGGTCTGATCTGTACTGGCGATGCATTTGTATGTAGCGCTGAAAAACAAAACTTCATTCGCACTCACTTCCCATCAGTCGTTGCTGTTGAAATGGAAGCTGCGGCTATTGCTCAAGCTTGTCACCAATTCAAAGTCCCCTTTGTTGTGGTTCGTGCCATTTCTGATGTTGCAGATAAAGAATCGCCAATGAGCTTTGATGAGTTCCTGCCACTTGCAGCAAAAAGCTCATCAATCATGGTTGAGAAAATGGTTGAGTTACTTAAGTAACCTCATTGTAGTAACTAATTTAAGTGGCCTTGCTTCGCATCTAGCCTAAAACGAGAATAGCTGTCACGGATGATGGAATCACTTGTTGCGTTACTCACAACTAATAGCTCCCTACTCGCTTTGTGGGGAGCGTTATTATTGCATTGGGTTTTACCCATTCCTTACCCGCTTCACCCCATTGTTATTTGGCAACGTCTCGCACTGCTCATTGCAGAGCGTGTTAATCACCCGAAAGAAAATCCCTCTCAACGTATTCTCGCAGGCTCACTTGCTTGGTTTTTAATGTCAGGCACGGTACTGATCTTATTGTTCGCTTTTAGCCAACTGGTTTGGTATCAAACGATTTTCCAAATGACCCTATTGTGGATGGCAATAGACTGGCAAACATCGGCTAAATTAGGCAAACAATTTAACCAAGCCTATAACCTTGAACACAAAGGCAGATGCCGTGAGTTATTAGCCGATCACGTTAATCGTAATACTGAAAATTTATCATTACTTGGACTAGGTAAAGCGGGTGCTGAAACCCTATTACTTGGTTACGGCCGTAATGTCATTGGCGTCTTATTCTGGTATGCCATTGGTGGTGGTATTGCGGCGATTATGTATCGTTTAGCGATTAGCCTTGCGCGATCTTGGTCACCAAGCCGTGAACAGTTCCGCTTTTTTGGTTTACCTGCGATTCGCATCGCACTTATTTTAGATATTGTGCCGCTTCGCCTGTTTGCGCTATTAATTACCCTTGGCCAAAATGCCAAAAATGCTTTTCATGGTTTAATGCAGCAAGGTGAAAATTGGCCGCTACCAGGGCCGGGTTGGTTATTAGCCGCAACCGGACACAAACTGTCTTTATCCCTTGGCGGCCCCGCGATGTACAACCAAGTGAAAATGGAACGACCGCGTATCGGAGGGAAAATTGCCCCCGCATCGTTACACCTTGCACAAATTCAGCAATTAATGACAAGTCGTTTATGGTGTTGGATCATTATCGAAAGCGGCTTACTGATTACTTTTCACGGACTAGCTTAATGCGCTTCCTACTTCTCATTGCGGTTCTATTCCCATTCACCTCAACCTTTGCAGAACAATCACAGTCTGTTCAACGCATTATTAGCTTATCGCCACACATGACAGAGCTGGCTTATAGTGCGGGTTTGGGGGATAAACTAATTGCCGCCAGTGATTACAGTGACTACCCAGATCAGGCGAAAAAATTAGAACGTGTTGCCAATTATCGCGGCATTAAAATGGAACGAATTCTTACTTTAAAGCCTGATTTAATTTTGGCGTGGAAAGGAGGGAACCCTAGTCGTGAAATGGCTCGCTTACAACAACTTGGGATTAATATCTTTTATTCAAATCCAACGCAATTAACCGATATTGCAGATACGATTATCAAACTAGGTAAATTTGCTGATGATCCAAGTCAATCGATTAATGCAGCTGCAACATTTAGAACACAACTCGCCAAAATTAAAGCACGCTATCAACACGCGCCTCCAGTACGTTACTTTTATCAATTAAGTGATAGCCCTATGTTGACGATTTCAGATGGCAACTGGCCGAGTCCTGTCTTTGATATTTGCGGTGGAGAAAATATTTTTGCCACCAGCACCGCGGCATACCCACAAGTCAATCAAGAGCAAGTTGTTGTTCGCCAACCCAGCGTCATTTTCGGTTCACGTCATGCAACGTCAAAAGAAAATAGCCCATGGTTAAAGTGGCAAGGTAAACTCCCTGCGGTTGATAATCATCAGCTTTATCAACTCAATAGCGATTGGTTAAACCGCCCCACGCTTCGCACTCTTAAAGCCGTAAAGCAAGTGTGTCAACGACTGGATAATGCAAGAAACACCTCACCTTTGCTGTGAATAACCTCACTAAAGATGGATTTTATAGTTGTACCTAGCCATTTAGGCAGTACAATCGCCTGCCTACTTTCCCCCTTTTCTATTAAATAGGGATAAACATGCTCATCTATATTCTCGATATGTTTGGTACTGCAATCTTTGCAGCCTCGGGAGTACTCATGGCAGGACGATTACGCATGGATCCTTTTGGCGTTGTCGTGCTAGCTAGCGTAACAGCTATTGGTGGCGGCACTATTCGTGATATGGCATTAGGTGCTACCCCTGTGTTTTGGATCAAAGATACCAATTACTTATGGGTGATTTTTATTACCTGTATTATCACGATGCTCGCAACTCAACGCCCTAAACGGATGCCATGGTATTTTCTTCCTGTCGCTGATGCGATTGGATTAGCAGTCTTTGTGGCTATCGGTGTCGAAAAATCATTACGTTATGGCGCATCGCCAATGGTCGCTGTGATCATGGGTGTGATAACAGGCTGTGGTGGCGGCGTGATCCGAGATGTACTCGGACGAGAAATACCAATGGTATTACGTACAGAGGTTTATGCAACAGCCTGTATTCTAGGTGGTATGGTACACACCATAGGCTTATCTTTAGGCGTACTGCCTTCTGTTGCTGCAGTGATCGGTATCTTTACCACACTCACCATAAGACTCGCAGCCATTAAGTGGAACCTGTCTCTGCCTATTTTTGCACTGCGTAATTAACAAAAAAACCGCCAACACTGGCGGTTTTTTAATCCGAAACAAACAAGGCTATCTTACTCTTCAATCGAGGTTTTACGGCGTTTGAATCGACGGATAAGCCACCATCCAAGTATACCAGCAAGTACAACGACGACAGACCAACATTGCATCTGATATTTATGATAGAAGGCTAAAATAGGCCCTAATTCGTCATGTAAATAAGCAGGAGCCACGCCAAATACCAATAGCCAGATCGTGACCGCTAAGAAGTTACCTAATAAGAAAAGTTGCACTGGCATTTGCGCAATACCACAGCCAATGCACATGAACTGTTTAATGCCTTCAACAAAACGACTGATCACAAGCCCTAGCATGCCATAGCGGTCAATAAACTGATGTAACTTGGTCAGCGTTCGCGGTTTAATCCATTCTTTCTTCGTTAAGATATGACCAAATTGGCGTCCAATAAAGTAGCCAATACTGTTACCAATAAAGCTACTTGCCCAAGCAACAGATAGCACCATAGGTAACGACATTTTACCTGACGATGCCAATAAACTCGCGACGATCAATAACGACTGACCAGGCGCTGGGATCCCCATACCTTCAACAGCAATTGCCAATGCTAAAATATAGTACCCGTATTGCTGCAGCAGCGGGGTGAGATCAGTAATAATATGTTGAATCGATTCCATAGCCAGTCGATATAAAAATGAAGAGTAATCTTTTATAGTAGCTTGTCTCTCGTCGTCGGCATAATGATCAAAGCTAGAAAGTAAGCTTTCATAAACCATTAAACATTAAGATTTAAAGCCAAGTTATTATTAATTAAGACTATTTGACAGATATAAAAAAAGGACGCAAATGCATCCTTTCATATTTGAATAACGCTGCGAGAGCAATGTGATTATTTAATCATCACACGAGCAAATTTACGTTTACCGACTTGGAAAACATAATTGCCAGCAGCCAGTACCAGTTTCGTGTCTTCTACTTTCTCACCATCTTGCTTCACAGCGCCTTGACGGATCATACGCATTGCATCAGACGTTGAGTTAACCAGTGCTGCTTCTTTTAATAAATTCGCAATAGGAAGACCGGCTTCGAATTCAAACTCAGGCATTTCATCAGGTAGGTTACCTTTTTGGAAACGACTGATGAATTCTTGCAATGCCGCTTCTGCCGCTTCTTCTGAATGGAAACGTGCAATGATCTCTTTTGCTAGTAAGAACTTCACATCACGTGGGTTTTTACCGGCATCAACATCGGCTTTAAACTGAGCAATTTCATCCATTGGACGGAATGAAAGCAATTCAAAGTAGCTCCACATCAGATCGTCAGAGATAGACATGATCTTACCAAACATATCGCTTGGCGCATCGGCAACACCAATGTAGTTATGCGCAGATTTAGACATTTTCTTCACGCCATCTAAACCCACCAGCAATGGCATCGTCAGTACAACCTGTGGTTTTTGACCATGCGATTTCTGTAACTCACGACCCATTAGCAAGTTGAACTTCTGATCAGTACCGCCTAGTTCTACATCTGTTTCCATTGCGACTGAATCGTAACCTTGAAGTAATGGATACATAAATTCATGGATCGCGATTGGACGATTCTCGCCGTAACGCTTTTTAAAATCGTCACGCTCTAGCATACGAGCAACGGTTTGATTAGACGCTAAACGGATCATTCCTTCTGCACCTAACTCTGATAACCATGTCGAGTTAAACGCAATCGTGGTTTTGGCAGGATCAAGGATCTTAAATACCTGCTCTTTATATGTTTCCGCATTGCGTAATACATCTTCACGCGTTAGTGGCGGACGTGTCGTGTTCTTACCGGTAGGATCACCGACCATACCAGTAAAATCACCAATCAAGAAAGTGACTTCATGGCCTAATTCCTGAAAAGTACGCAACTTATTGAGAATAACCGTGTGTCCAAGATGGATGTCTGGCGCCGTAGGATCAGCACCTAATTTTATACGTAATGGACGGTTTTCTTTTAGCTTTGCTATTAGCTCTGCTTCTGGGATAAGTTCTTCAACCCCACGTTTTATCTCAATAAGTGCTTGTTCAATGCTGGCCATTCTTGTTCGCTCCCACAAAATTGGCAAAAATAATAAGCCGACTATCTTACTTGAATAGCAGGCTTTTTTGAAACCAGTTAGACTGAAGGCCGTTTATTTTTTCGGAATATATGTGAAAAATTTAGTATGAAAGGAACTTCATCACCTCGATTTCCACGGAAGAACCTCTTTTTTATCATATTGATCAGCATAGCTATGCTGGGGCTTGCAATGATACCGAGTTCCCAGCAAGAAACCGCTTCTCATGTTGAGCGTAAATTTAAAATTGGCAAACCTTACCCTATTGATATTGCAACCGCTTCAGCGACACCTCTTTCAGGTAAAGATAAAACAGATGAGCTTATATGGAAAAAGCACGTTATTGAAAGTGGTGAAAGTTTAGCTATCGCTTTTGATAACATCGGCTTAGATGGAAAAATACTACATTCCCTTATCAATACCGATGCCAATACCAAACAATTGGAAAGACTTCGTCCAGGTAATATCCTTCAATTTGGCTTTAATAAAGAAGGAAAATTAGTTGAGCTTCGCCAACCTCGTAATCATTTAGAAACCTTGATTGTGCGCCACGATGGCAGCACCTTTAGCAGTGAGATGGATAAAAAGGAAATTGAAACGCATATCAATTTCTCTCATGCCACCATTAAAACCAGTTTTTGGAGTGCCGCAGATAAAGCAGGATTAACGGCCAATCAGATCATGGAAATTGCCGCGCTATTTGGTTGGGATATTGATTTTGCTCTCGATATTAGAGCGGGTGATAAATTTGAAGTGTTATTTGAACAGCACTATTTAGATGGTTATCCAGTCGATCGCGGTGAGATTTTAGCCGCAACCTTTACCAATATGGGGCAAACTTTTACCGCAGTTCGCAATAACGACGGTAAATATTACGATAAAGACGGGCTAGCCATGCGTAAAGCGTTCTTGCGCTCTCCTGTCAACTTCCGCTATGTAAGTTCAAATTTTAATCCGCGTCGTCTCCACCCCGTTACAGGAAAAGTAAAGCCGCACCGAGGCACTGATTATGTTGCTCCTGTTGGCACACCTATTTGGGCGGCAGGTGATGGGGTTGTATTAGAATCAGCGTATAACAAATACAATGGTAACTACGTTTTTATCAAACATAGCGCTAAATATGTCACCAAATACCTGCATTTAACTAAGCGTATGGTCAAAAAAGGGCAACGAGTAAAACAGGGAGATACTGTCGGTACTTTAGGCGGTACTGGTCGCGTCACAGGCCCACACCTACACTATGAATTCTTGGTTAATGGTCAGCATAAAAACCCTCGTACGGTAGATTTACCGCAAGCCAATTCATTATCAGGCAACGAGCAAGTAACGTTTAAAAAGCAAGCTAAACAACAACTTGATCATATTCAGCAATTGGGCAAACTGGTCGTTAATAATGACATATTATTAAACTAAGCCATTGTTTATATACAAAAAAGCCGACAATCAATATTTGTCGGCTTTTATTTAACTCAATGATTATCGAGTTAACATTTTAAACACTAAATGATGCGCCACAACCACAAGTCGTTGTTGCATTTGGGTTGTTAACAAAGAAACGCGAACCTTCTAGACCTTCAGTGTAGTCAACTGTACCACCCATTAGGTACTGGAGACTCATAGGATCAACCACTAGCGTTACACCGCCATTTTCAATGGTCATATCACCATCATTTACTTTTTCATCAAAAGTAAAACCATATTGAAAGCCACTACAACCACCACCAGTGATGTAAACACGTAGCTTTAGATTCGGGTTTTCTTCTTCAGCGATCAGTGTTTTTACTTTATTCGCTGCAACATCAGAAAAAGTTAGCGGCAAATTAGCATCGCTCATTACAAAACCTCTCACACACTTCCGTTAATTACGCTGATTATCCAATACCTGACTATGTTGTTCAAGTATTAGGCTCACTTGTTGGAGAATCATGGCGTAAACGCTCTTTTTTAATTGTTCGGTGTAGCAACTGCGAATAAATCGGTTGTCCGCCTAACATCTGAGCAAGCATAGTCGCACCGAGAGTGGTAACAATCAATGGTAAAATAAGGTGATAGTTGTTGGTCATTTCAATAACCAGCAAAATCCCCGTAATTGGTGCGCGCACCGTTGCAGCAAAAAGCGCCCCCATACCAGCGATTGCAAATAGTCCTGGATCAATGCCTAAATCAGGATAAATGCCTTGTGTGATCATGCCATAGAAAGTGCCAAACAATGTCCCTAACGCCAACATTGGGGCAAAAATACCGCCCGGTGCACCGGAGCCAAAACACAGTAATGTTGTTGCAATACGAGCAAAGAACAACAGCATTAACATACCAAGGCCGTAATCACCGTTAGTCGCGTGAGGGATAAGGAAAATACCGCCACCGGTTAATTCTGGGAAATACAATAGAAGTAAACCGAAGCAGCCACCAATTAAAGCACCAGTGATAAGGTAACGCTTACGCTCATTACGGTGAATTTTAACAAAACTATCTAACGCAAAAATAATCATCCGATTAAATAGGACACCGAAACCACCAAATAGCATCCCTAACACTAAGAATAACCATAATGATTTCAGTGCAGGAGCATCATATTGCGGCATAGATATAACCGCTTCTTGGCCACGTAAAAGACGAAATACGATATTTGACATCACCGCAGAGATCATTACGCATTTCACCGAAATTAAACTGTAACGAAACTGCGGACGCATCTCTTCAAGTACAAACATGATCCCCGCCATCGGGGCATTAAATGCTGCTGCTAAACCACCAGCGGCACCTGCTGCAAGTAAAGAGTGTCGACCTTCTTTATCTTTTAAACGGAAAATATCAGAGATCATTCGTCCAATATTACCGCCCATTTGTACCGTAGGACCTTCACGACCCAGTACCATACCCGAGCCTAACGCACCTAAACCACCGAAAAATTTAACTGGGATCACGCGCCACCAGCGAACAGGACGCATTTCTTCCATCGCACCTTCAATTTCAGGAATACCAGAACCACCAGCTTCAGGGGCAAAACGACTAACAAGGTAATAACCAACAAAGGCAAGAAAAGCACTGACAATAAATGCTGCGAGCCACAAAGGAAGTACACTGGTTATTTCATCACGTAACCACTCTGTACGCTGATCCGTTACCCAGTTGACACCAATTTCAAACAAGGTTCCGACTAAGCCCGCTAAAATGCCGACAAGAGCTGATAAAAATAGAACAGAGACTGGCGTTTTATCACGAGTAAGCAGTTGCCTTACAAAAACGCGAGGTTGAAGATGAGGAGGCATGTGGATCCCGTGCGTTTTATCAGTCATTTTTCGGCCGTATTGTCAAAAGATTGCATATAGGATGCAGGGAGGATAAATGAAACTATTGATTTTAGAAGAGTAATCTAAGATGGGCGTTTATTATACTGCTAATGTTGAAAAATAGCTTTGCAACTGTGACTTATACTGCAGTATTGCTGTAATTAATTGTTCAATACACGCAAATAACCACCATAAATCGCCCTCCCTAAATTGCATCCTTTTAGGTACAATGGACTAATAACAATCTACACACTTCTCTGGCCTACAATCTCTAGGACAGAAAACGATCTGGATTGGATCTACGCCTGATTATTTTATATAGGACCTCATAATGAGCAAAACGAGCAAATCGGCTGATTTATTTGCCAAAGCAAAACAAAAAATTCCAGGTGGTGTTAACTCTCCAGTGAGAGCGTTCGCTGGTGTTGGTGGCACACCACTCTTTATTGAGCGTGCCGATGGCGCTTATATTTTTGATGCTGATGGTAATGCATACATCGATTTCGTTGGCTCTTGGGGTCCAATGATCTTAGGCCATAACCATGCAGCGATTCGTGATGCGGTGATCGATGCAGCGCAACAAGGTTTAAGTTTTGGTGCGCCAACGGCAATGGAAATCACCATGGCTGATCTGGTATCAAAACTAGTACCATCGATGGAAATGGTACGCATGGTAAGCTCAGGTACTGAAGCAACCATGAGCGCTATTCGTCTGGCACGCGGGTTTACTGGTCGCGATAAGATCTTAAAATTTGAAGGTTGTTACCACGGTCACGCCGATTGTCTACTCGTTAAAGCAGGCTCTGGCGCATTAACCCTAGGTCAACCAAGCTCACCAGGTGTACCTGCAGATTTTGCAAAACATACCCTAACAGCAACCTATAACGATCTAGATTCTGTCCGTGAAGCGTTTGCAGCTCACCCAGAAGAGATTGCTTGTATTATCGTTGAGCCTGTTGCGGGTAACATGAACTGCATTCCACCTGTACCTGGCTTCCTTGAAGGGCTACGCGACATCTGTGATGAATTTGGCGCGCTATTAATTCTAGATGAAGTAATGACAGGCTTCCGCGTATCAGAAGGTGGTGCTCAAGGCTATTACAACATTAAACCAGACCTTACAACACTAGGTAAAATCATCGGCGGCGGTATGCCAGTCGGCGCATTCGGTGGCCGTCGTGAAGTGATGGAATTTGTTGCACCAACAGGTCCTGTCTACCAAGCGGGTACGCTATCAGGCAACCCTGTTGCAATGGCAGCAGGCCATGCCTGTTTAAGCGTGTTAACTGAAGACGGTAATGAAAAACGCCTTGCTCATACCACTAAACGTCTTGCTGATGGCTTTAAAGCATTAGCAGATAAGCATGGTGTTCCACTGGCCATTAATCAAGTAGGTGCGATGTTTGGCTTCTTCTTTACTGAGCAAGAAACTGTAACGTGCTACGAAGATGTAACCAAGTGCGATGTCGAGCGTTTCAAGCGTTTCTTTAATTTAATGCTAGAAAAAGGGGTATATCTTGCACCGTCTGCATATGAAGCATGCTTCACCTCACTAGCACACACAGATCAAATCATTGATGCAACACTTGAAGCGGCTGATTTTGCTTTTGCAACGCTTGCTCATGAAAACAGCCCTGAATAATTCAGAAAGCTGAAATAAATAAAAATAAAAAAGGTCACAATGAGTGACCTTTTTTTATGACATTATTTTAGTATCTAAAACACAGAAATTGTATTTAACTATAGCCACCGCTCAAGGCTAAGGTTATTGCCAAAAATATAACGCAAGCAGTACCATGATGACTAAAATAATTAGTGCAATCGGTGGTCTGCGCTTTTTTTTGTCATCACAGCCACAATTACAACATCCCATAAGCCATCTCCGCGATAAAGGGTATAATCGATAAGTTATAGCGACAATGATTATAATGATAATCTTTATCAATAACAGCAGTAATGAAGACGCTTATTAATTAAAGGAAACATACCGTGTCACAGCCATTTAAAATCGAGCCACGCCATTGGCTCCTTATTATTGCTTTATTTGTTGCTGCATTTGCCAGTTACAAACTCATTGAACCTTATTTAGGGCCGATTGTTCTCGCCTTTATTATTTCATTACTCTTTGCACCACTACATAAACGTTTATTAGCGTTAATGCCAACCCGTGCAAATACTGCTGCAATGTTATCTTGCTTTGTGCTTACCGTCATTATTGTGATCCCGCTGCTTGTGGTGTTTTCATCCATTGTTCATCAAGGTACAACCGTTTCTAAAGAAAGTTATCAATGGATCACATCCGGCGGTCCGAAAGAACTATTTGCTCACCCTTACGCTCAAAAAGTACTGTTCTATATAGATAAATACTCACCGTTCCATGATTTTGATCCTCAGGTCATCATTCAGAAAATTGCAACCACAGCATCTCAAGTCGGCTCTCAAGCAATCAACATTAGTGCACGTATTCTTGGAGACGCCACTAGCATATTAGTAAACTTTATGATGATGCTATTTGTCCTATTCTTCCTGCTACGTGATAACGACAAGATGATTGCCGCGATCCGCCATGTGATCCCACTGTCTCGCAGTCAAGAAGATGCAATTATGGAAGAAGTTGAACAAGTCGCAAAATCTGCCGTACTTGGATCATTCCTAACCGCTGTCGCGCAAGGCTTAGCCGGTGGTTTTGCAATGTGGCTATGCGGATTCCCAGGGCTGTTCTGGGGCTCAATGATGGCTTTTGCTTCATTAATCCCAGTCGTAGGTACCGCACTTATCTGGCTACCTGCATCTCTATACTTACTGTTAGTCGGTCAATGGGAATGGGCATTATTCTTAGCGGGCTGGGGAGTGCTTGTCGTAGGTTCAATCGATAATGTTGTCCGTCCATTGCTGATGCAAGGCAGTTCAAGCATGAATACCCTACTGATCTTCTTCTCAATCATTGGGGGGATCCAATTATTTGGTTTGATCGGTATGATTTACGGTCCCATCATTTTTGGTGTAACACTCGTGTTATTTAAAATGTATGAAGTTGAATTTAAAGACTTCTTAGAACAACAAGATTCTCACTAACCTATCATTACAATGCCGCCTCTATTCTAGGGCGGCATTTTTCTTCTATTCAATCTTCCTCTCTACTGCTGATTTCTTTTCAACGGCACATAATTATGGAACAATTCGCTCCCAAATTTATGATGTCTACATTGAGGCCAGTTACATGTCTTATTGCGCCGCGAGCCAGGTTGTTGCTCGTCAATCTGAGTTTTTTGAAAACCGTAAAGTCCTTATCGCTGGCGAATTAAGTGATACCTTCGCATCAGAGCTATGTCAAACCGCTCAAACGGTATCGGTATTTACCACAAACTATGGCTTCTACTCAGATATCAAACGTTTTAATAATGTAAGTAGTTACTTCGGTGCTGAATTAACAGAAACATTAGATATCGATATGATCCTGCTTTACTGGCCTAAAGCAAAAGCAGAAGCTGATTACTTGTTAACCATGCTACTGAATAAGTTCGGTACTGGCGTTGAAATTTGTATCGTTGGTGAAAACCGCTCAGGGGTTCGCAGTGCAGAAAAACTCTTTGCAGAATATGGCCCACTGAACAAATATGATTCGGCACGTCGCTGCAGTTTTTACTGGGGACGTTGTGATAACACGCCAAAAGCCTTTAATTTATCAGATTGGTTCCGTAGTTATCCTATCGATATTGCTGGCGTACAACTTACTGTTCGCTCTTTACCTGGCGTATTTAGCCATGGGGAGTTTGATAAAGGCTCAGAATTACTGCTTAACAATCTGCCTAAATTACACGGCAAAGTATTAGATTTTGGCTGTGGTGCTGGTGTGATTGGCGCTGTGATGAAAGCTAAATACCCCACTATTGATTTAGAGCTGTGTGATATCAGTGCGTTAGCCATTGAATCGGCAAAAGAAACATTTAAGGTCAATAACCTTGAAGCGAGTAAGTTCACCGCTACCGATGTTTATAAGGCGTTAACGGGCCCTTACCAGTTCTTGATCAGCAACCCACCGTTCCATGCTGGGTTAAAAACATTTTATGCTGCAACTGAGCTATTTATTAATGATGCACCACAATACCTTAGCCATAACGGTCAGCTCGTCATTGTCGCCAACAGCTTCTTACAATATCCGCCTTTAATTGAAGCAAGCCTTGGTGAGTGCAACATTACGGCAAAAACAAATAAATTTAATATTTACGCCGCAACTAAATAACCGTTAATTTATTTTAACGGAACATTTATCTAAAGAGGGACATTGTTGTCCCTTTTTTATAATCAAAACTCCGTCAAAACCGTTAATTCTGTGTTTTACAACACGCTTCATTATCGCTGTACTTGATCACTTCAAATAAGTCAGTATAAGCAGTATTATATTAATATATATGGACTTAGTGATTTCTAACGAACGGAAAAATTGTCAAAAACGTTACTTTTAAAACGTTTTATAATTTAACGTTAGTCACTGTTCCTCAATCCAAATCGAACGATAATCATTTTATTCAGGCACCGGAATGCAGAATACCAAACGATTTAAACGTCTCCAACATACGCTAATGTTGGCCTTTATTGTGCTTAGCATCACACCTTTGGTTTTATCTGCCCTATATTTTCTAAACTCTCATACCAAAGATCTTGCTGAACAAAGTATCAATCACTTAGCTTCTTTACGTGATAATAAGCAAAAGCAGCTTTATAGCTTTTTCGCAGCGAAAGAATCTGAGGTGAAGAGTTTCGCTCGCTCTGAATTATCGAATAACAGTGGCGGTCGTTTTTATGGCTTAGTCGGTGCTTACCATCAACTCGGAGACATAGAGCAGCAACTTGCATCTCAAGGACATGCTCATTATTTCTCGCAAACCCTTACCCAAAAAAATGAGTCCCATAATAAAACGACTTATGTAGGACATGAGCGCTATCGTTTGATGTATAAGCGCTACAACGCTGTTTATAAAGAGTATTTAAAACGCTCTGACTTCAAAGATATCATGTTAGTTGATCGTTCAGGCAACGTGGTTTACTCAGTTCACAATCACCAGTTGTTTGGCGTCAATTTACTTACCAACGCCCTAGCATCGCCAGCTTTAAAACAAACCTTTGAAGCGATTACTGCAAAAACCAAACAAAGTCAGGCTAAACCTGATCAAGTACCGGTTACTTTTACCGATTTTAGTCAATCTGCAAACACAGACGACACAACCGCATGGTTCGCCGCCCCAATCATTCAGCAAGGCTATTTGCACAGTTACGTCTTTATGGAGTTAAGTAATAAAGCGATTTCTGAGCTTATTCAAGACCTTGGTAATAATGCGAACTACGTTCAAACTTTATTGATTGGTCAAGATCACAAACTGCGTTTCGCGGCAGAAACAGGGGTTCCCACAACGTTAAAAAGTGAAAGTATCAGGGAAGCACTGGCTGGCAAATCAGGCGTGGGTAGCTTTAAAAACTACGATAACATTTCAGTATTGAGTGCCTTTTCACCACTCGATATCCTTAACAATAAATGGGCACTAGTCGTTGAACTACCAGAAAAAGAAGCCTTTGCTCGTATTACTGAATTAGAAAAAATATTTGGTGTGGCAATGATCAGCGCGATTATTTTGGTGATCTTTGCCTCTCACTTATTGTCTAATTCAATTACCGCCCCCTTACTGCGGTTAACTTGGGCGGCAGAAAAAGCCTCTGGTGGCGATTTAGACCAAGTCATCGAAGGCACTGAACGTAGTGATGAAATTGGTCGCCTGGCGATAAGCTTTTCACGTATGCAGCGCTCTATTCGCGAAAAAATAGGTTTAATTAAAACTCAAAATGACGAATTAGAACAAAGCCTTAAGATTATCAAGCAGAAAAACAATGAGCTACAGACAGCAGATAAACTTAAAGATGAATTCCTTGCAACCACATCTCATGAATTACGCACCCCACTTCATGGCATGGTGGGCATTGCAGAATCTTTACTTGCTGGAGCGAATGGACCCGTAAAAGATTCTCAACGTCGTCAGTTAGAAATGATCATCAATAGTGGACAACGTTTAACTAACCTTGTCGATGATTTGCTGGATTATCACAAAATGCGTTATGGCGATTTAGATATCCATCGCCATGCGATTGATCTGTCAGCCGCGGTGAGATTAGTACTGGAGCTTTCTAGTCACTTGCTTGGTAACAAACCGGTAAGGATCATTAATCAAATTCCTGCAGATTTGCCACTCGTTGATGCCGATGAGCAACGTTTAGAACAGGTACTTTATAACCTTGTCGGTAACGCGATTAAGTACACATCTGAAGGTAAGATCATTATCTCTGCCACAGTATTAGAACAGCAATTACGTGTACAAGTCGTCGATACGGGGCAAGGTATTCCAAGTGAGCAGCTAGAGCATATTTTTGAGCCCCTCATTCAAGCAAACTCAAATTCGACCAACTACCGACAAGGCGCAGGTCTAGGTTTATCAATTAGTCGTCAACTTATTGAATTAATGGGCGGGCGCTTATATGTAAGTAGTCAGCCTATGATTGGCACTACCTTTAGCTTTACCTTAAACCTTGCAACCAAAGAGCAGATCAATGCGATATCTAATGACTCTATACTTCAGCACTTCCAAGTACCGGCATTAGATTCCAGAAGTTGTGAAAGCACCAATTTACCTGAAAACCCTGAAGGTGATCTTATTCTTGTGGTTGATGATGAACCCGTAAACCTTCAGATTTTAAATAATTTTCTCCGACTTGCTGGCTATCGAGTAAAAACAGCAGAGAGCGGTCATCAGGCATTAGATATTGTCCAACAACAACGTCCAGATCTGATCTTACTCGATATTATGATGCCGGAGATGAGTGGCTACGAAGTCTGCACCCTATTAAGAAAGCAATACTCGATTTTTGAATTACCAATAATGATGTTGTCTGCATTAGGGCAAATTCAAGACCGCATCAAAGGCTTTGAGTGTGGGGCTAATGACTACTTAACTAAACCTTTTAATAAAGAAGAGTTAATTGCTCGTATTCAAGCTTACCTGCAAGCCAGTAAGACTGAACATGAAAAGCAAAAGAACCAAAGCTTACAGCAAGAAATTTATCGTCGAGAGCAAGTAGAAATCAGCCTAATAGAAGCACAAAGCCGCTTGCTAGGGCTTCTTGACACGACCAGTGAAGCAATTATCTGTGTACAAAGTGAAGGTCGTATTCGCTATGTTAATAGTGCCGCTGGTAAGTTATTTAAACGCTCACCAGAGCAACTTGAGCGCCATACTATTTCGGATATTATCGCCACAGAGCTACCGATAGGTATTAACGACAGCCACCATTACAATGGCAAGTTGAGCTTCGTTATAAATGATGAGATCCAAACATTATCAACCGACATTATTAACCTTCCTGAAGAATCAGGACTTAAACAAATGTTTGTTTTTGATAACCAAGGTCCTTCGGCAGATCATCGTATAGGCTTACTAGAAAATGCCGTTGATATGTTGTCAGAGTTTGCTTTTAACGGCGACAAGAATAACTTACAGCAACTCAGAGAGCTTGGTGGTGAATTCACACGCTTGGCTGATAAGCTGGATGGTAGCGGACAAAATAAAGGGGATATTATTCGTCAACTTATGGTTGAGTCGATGACGATGACGCTTTCATTATGGGAAAATGACGCCAAGAAAACCAAATTTGAATTAGCAGAGGAAAGTGGATTGTGGCGAGTGTATCTTGATCGCAGCACCTTACAAACACGTACTCTTGATAAATATCTACATATCGATACGTTACCCAAGACCCCACGTTGGCGTACAGTGCTCAACACCATGGATTACGTTCTAGAGCGCTGTACTCAAACAACAGTAGAGCGCCAACATGTAGTGGCAATGCGAGACAAACTACACCATACAATTAGTACCAGCTAATTAAGTCTTATTACATCCTAAATATCAAGGCTCTTACGGGAGCCTTTTTTATGCCAGTAAAATACAAACGTGAAACCATCCTTCTTATTATCTCTTTAGCATTACATCCATAAGTAAATATTCACGTCAGAAGAGCCTCACCTAACAGCATAACGATATGGCCTTTCTTACGAAAATTTATTCTTATTCACCAGATGAAACTGTTATTTTTAACAAGAAAATATCACATTAAAAACCATAAAAATGACATCAGTCACACTCTATATTTTGGCTATTTTTAAAGCAATTTAAGCTATTTAAGCTCCATAATGATAGAAGAGGGAATTAGTTTTTGTTTATGAGAAGCGAATCACAACAAACATTGACGATAAATTTTACACACGGAAATAACGACTCAAAAAACACACATTACATAAAAAAAACCAAACGAAAACAATAAAAGCAAATAAAAACAACAAGTTAAGATTAGACCAATTCAAAGCATTATTTCACTACCGATAGATACAAATGTGATGTAACACACATTTAACATCTACTCAACAGTAACAACAAAACCTAAAATTAACGTTTTTGACGTTGTTATTGGTTATTTTGACAATTTTGACGGGAAGCTTGATTGACGATTTATCCATTACAGCGAATATTTAACGCACTGAGAGCTTACAAGGCCATTCACCGGTTCAGCGTTACTCAGTTCCGATGAAGTAAGTTCAAGGGCTCCAATGATGGAGCAAACTTTAATTTCCATTAAGTGAAACAGAGCAAAGAGTAAGGAACAGCTATGCTTGCCAATATTAACAAAACTAAGTTAGCACTTGCCGTTGTTGCAGCAGCAACCGCTTTTACAGCACCAGTAGCGTCTGCAGCAGAGAAAAGCCAGCTAACAGTCGTACCAGACTTTTACCCTACAATGGTACGTAACTTTAACCCATTCCTAGCTACAAACCTTCGTACTACGACTGAATTCGTTTACGAGCCATTGGTTGTTTTCAACCAAATGAAAGGTAACGAGCCAGTAATGCGTTTGGCGAAAGACTACTACATGTCTGACGACCTAATGCAAGTAACGTTCGAAATCCGTGATGGCGTTAAGTGGTCTGACGGTAAAGCGTTTTCTGCTGATGATGTAGTTTATTCTTTTGACCTACTTAAGAAGAATCCAGAACTAGATCAACGTGGTATCAACAAGTGGGTTAAATCAGTTAAGCAAGACGGTAACAAGGTTATCTTCGATCTAACTGAAGCGAACTCGAACGTTCCTTTCGAAATTTCTTTCGTACCAGTAGTGCCTAAGCACATCTGGAGCAAAGTTGAAAACCCAACAACTTTCACTAACGAAAATCCAGTAGGTACAGGTCCGTTTACTGAGATTGATACATTCACTCCTCAGCTATACGTTCAATGTCGTAATCCTAACTACTGGGATAACGACAACCTAGAAGTTGACTGTCTACGTGTTCCTCAGATCGCGAACAACGATCAGTTGCTAACAAAGATCATTAACTCTGAGCTAGATTGGACTTCATCGTTCATTCCAGACATCGACAGCACTTACGCTGCGGCAAACCCAAATCACAAATACTGGTACCCAGCTGCGGGCACTCAGTCATTCATGTTGAACTTCAAGTCGCCAAAAGATGGTAACAAAGAAGCGATCAACAATGTTGATTTCCGTCGTGCGTTCTCAATGGCTATCGACCGTCAAACAATCATCGACATCGCATTCTACGGTGCAGGTATGCCGAACGATTACGCATCGGGCTTAGGTGATGGTTTCAAAACTTGGTCAGATGAAGCGGTACACAACAAGTACAAAGCATTTAACACATACAATGTGAAAGGTGCTAAAGAGCTACTAGCGAAAGCAGGCTTTAAAGATACTGATGGCGACGGTTTCGTAGAAACACCAACAGGTAAGAAGATCGAACTTACAGTTCAGTCTCCAAACGGTTGGACTGACTTCAACAACACTGTACAGCTAGGTGTAGAGCAGCTTCAAGAAGCGGGAATTAACGCGAAAGCAAGTACACCTGACTTCGCTGTTTACAACGAAGCGATGCTAAACGGTACTTACGATGTAGCTTACACAAACTACTTCCACGGTGCTGATCCACACCTATACTGGGATAGCGCGTACAACTCACGCCTACAATCTGGTGAAGGTATGCCTCGTTTTGCAATGCACTACTTCAAGAATGCAGAGCTAGACTCGCTACTAGACAGCTTCTACAAAACAGCTAACAAAGATGAGCAGTTGAAGATTGCTCATAGCATCCAGAAAATCATTGCTGAAAATCAAATCACGATTCCAGTGATGTCTGGTGCAAACAACTTCCAATACAACGAAACTCGCTTCACTGGTTGGTGGAATGAGAAGAACCCTCAAGGCCGTCCAATGGTATGGGCTGGTGTTCCTGAGCGTCTACTTCAAGTACTGGATCTAAAACCAAAAGCATAATATCTGCTTAATATTTGCGGTGCACGCCTTGTGCACCGCCTCTTCCCCTCAATCCTTTCTTCTATAAAAGGTATGGCGCCTTGCGTCAGGGGGTTTTACGTCCTGAATTCAGCTCAGGAAGGCAAGCTGGATGTGTAAGGTGTGAGTTATGGGATTTTTTCTACGTCGTTTATCGTTTTATTTTATCGCGCTGATTTTCGCGGCAACGCTAAACTTTATTCTTCCGCGTGCAATGCCTGGTGACCCAGTTACCATGATGTTCGCGAACGCAACCGCACAGGTAACCCCTGAGCGTATTGAAGCCATGAAAAAGCTATTAGGCTTTGTTGATGGTCCAATATATGAACAATACTTTTCTTACCTAGCTAACGTGTTTACGTGGAACCTAGGTACCTCAATCAAATTTTATCCACTATCAGTTAATGAACTGTTAGGTGGCGCTGTAGGCTGGTCACTATTTTTAGCTGGCTCAGCTGTAATGCTTTCTTTCTGTATTGGCTCTGTACTAGGTATTTTTGCGGCATGGAAACGCGGCAGTACTTATGATGCATTCATTTCACCAGGTATGTTGGTTATTCAAGCAGTTCCACCGGTTGTAATTGCAATGCTTGTGATGTTCACCTTTGCTATCGGCTTGCGTTGGTTCCCTACAGGCAATGCATATACGCCGGGCGTTATTCCTGACTGGTCAAGCTGGGCTTTCTACAAAGACGTGCTTTACCACGCAGCACTACCACTATTCTGTGCCACAGTCATTCAAATCGGCGGTTTCTTGATCAATATGCGTAATAACATGATCAACCTGCTAAACGAAGATTACATCACAATGGCAAAAGGTAAGGGCTTAAGTGAAAACCGTGTGGTATTTAACTACGCAGCACGTAACGCAATGCTACCAAGTGTAACAGCACTTTCTATGGCCCTAGGTATGGCGATTGGTGGTCAGTTAATTGTCGAAATCATCTTTAACTACCCAGGTCTTGGTACCGTAATGCTTAATGCTATCCACTCACGTGATTACCAAGTTCTTCAAGGTCAGTTACTTATTATGACTATGTTCATGCTGTTCTTTAACTTCATGGCCGACATCCTGATCGTTGTGCTAGATCCTCGCCTACGTAAAGGAGGCAAATAATTATGAAAGCCTTATTTAAATTATTATCTGGTAACCCTAAGGCTATGTTTGGCCTTAGCATCATCACTATTTTTATTCTAGGGGCTATTTTTGCTCCGCTGATTACACAGTTTTCACCAGACAAACGAACAGGAAAACCTCATGAGTACCCTGCGTTTGTAGTAAAAGCAGCACAAGATAATCCAGACGGTTGGATCGCTGAAAACTTAGCTGATAACAAGCGTCGTCTATTAATGTCCAAAGATGCAGAGCACCTACTAGGCACATCTCGTATGGGTCGTGATATCTGGTCTCAGCTAGTATATGGCGCGCGTACTTCACTAGCGGTAGGTTTTGGTGCAGGTTTAATGGTGTGTTTCCTAGCAACCATCATTGGTATTTCAGCAGGTTATTTTGGCGGTAAAGTCGATGAAGTCTTAACCGCTGCGATGAATATCATGTTAGTTCTACCGCAGCTCCCCTTACTGTTTGTTATCGCAGCCTTTATTGGTCAAACAGGTCCAATGACCATTGCGGTGGTTATTGCCATGACCTCCTGGGCATGGGGCGCACGTGTTGTCCGAGCGCAAACCTTATCACTGCGTGAAAAGGAATTTGTAAAAGCAGCAGAAGTATTAGGTGAATCCTCATGGCGTATTATCTTTGTTGAGATTCTACCGAACCTAATCTCAATCGTTGGTGCAAGCTTCATCGGCTCGGTAATGCTTGCCATCATGACTGAAGCAACACTGTCATTCTTAGGCTTAGGTGACCCGAACTCAGTAAGCTGGGGTGTGATGCTGTACAACGTACAAACATCATCTTCAATGTTAGTTGGCGCTTGGTGGGAGCTATTAGCACCATGTATTGCACTAACACTGATTGCTATCGGTCTTGCGATGCTTAACTTTGCTGTTGATGAAATTGCCAACCCACAGTTACGTTCACACAAAGGCATGCGCCGCTGGAAAAACTTAGCAAAAGAAAATGCTAAGAATGCAAAAGAAGAAAAAGAAGCAAACGCTGTGGACGCTCCTCAGCCAGCCCTACAAGGGGGAGATAAATAATGACCAATCCACAAATCTCAATTCGTAACTTGTGTGTTGATTACATTACAGATGCCGGTGATGTTCGCGCAGTAAATAATGTCAGCTTTGACATTGGTAAAGGTGAGATATTCGGTCTTGCAGGTGAATCAGGCTGTGGTAAATCCACTGTTGCCTTCTCACTGATGCGTCTGCATAAGCCGCCAGCATTCATTACCGGTGGTGAAGTAATTTTTGAAGGCCATGGTGACATTTTAAAGAAATCGGATATGGCAATGTCAGCCTTCCGTTGGAGCGAAATGTCGATGGTGTTCCAAAGTGCAATGAACGCTTTGAACCCTGTATTAACCATGGAAGAGCAATTTTGTGACGTAATCATGCGCCACACTAATATGTCTCGTCAGCAAGCAGTTCGCCGTGCTGAAGGCCTATTAGAAATCGTTGATATCCACCCTAGCCGTTTACGTGATTACCCTCACCAGTTTTCTGGTGGTATGCGTCAACGTTTGGTTATCGCGATTGCTCTTGCGCTAAATCCTAAGATGATCATCATGGATGAACCAACAACAGCACTTGATGTTGTGGTTCAACGTGAAATTCTACAAAAGATTTACGCATTAAAAGAAGAATTTGGTTTCTCAATCCTATTCATCACTCATGACTTGTCATTAATGGTCGAGTTCTCTGACCGTATCGGCATCATGTATTCAGGTGAATTAATTGAAGTTGCCCCTTCTAAGCAAATTCTAGAAACACCGTTCCACCCATATACTGAGGGCTTGGGTAGCTCATTCCCTCCTCTAACTGGTCCAAAAACAAAGTTAACAGGTATTCCTGGTAACCCATTGAACTTACTAGAAGTACCACAAGGTTGTCGTTTCCAAGCACGTTGTAGCAAAACAACCGATGCTTGTTTTAAAACACCAACCCAGCTGACACAAATTGAACCAGGACGTTTATCAAACTGCCACCTATTCACTAAACGTGGTTAATAAAATAATAGGCAGTATTTAGGAGGCATTATGAGCAAACCTGTCGGAAATCCAATTATTGAAGGTAAAAATCTAATTAAAGATTTTTCCGTTAACAGTAATTCATTAAAGAAATCAAAGATGCGTGCAATCAACGACGTGTCTTTCAAAATGTACAAAAGTCGTGGTCTTTCAGTTGTTGGTGAATCAGGTTCTGGTAAATCAACGACTGCGAAAATGATTGCAAAAATGTACGCGCCAACAGATGGCACAATTGAATATTTTGGTCGTGATATCCAGTCAATCACTAAACATGATGACTTAATGAATTACCGCCAAGGTGTGCAAATGGTATGGCAAGACCCATTCGGTTCTTTAAACCCTACTCATACTATTTTCCACCATATTGCTCGTCCGTTACTGATCCACAACAAAGTGAAGTCAGGCAATAAAAAAGAGCTAGAAGAAACGGTTTACAACCTACTAGAACAAGTTGGCTTGATCCCACCAAAGGAGACAGCTGCGAAATTCCCCCACCAGCTGTCTGGCGGCCAACGTCAACGTGTTAACTTAGCGCGTAACATTGCGGTGGGTGCTGAAGTCGTACTTGCTGATGAGCCAACATCAATGCTCGACGTTTCTATTCGTGCAGGTGTACTAAACCTGATGGAAGAAATGAAGTTTGAACGTGAAATGGCACTACTGTACATCACCCACGATATCGCAACAGCACGTTACATTGCTGAAGATCTAGCGGTTATGTACGTTGGTCACATGGTTGAATGGGGCGATACGGAAGAGATCATTCACGATCCACAACACCCGTATACCCAATTACTTGTATCAGCAGTTCCAGATCCAAGTAAGTCTATTCATGAAAAACTAAAAGGTAATAAAGGCGAGATCCCGCTATGGACGCCAGAAAGCGCGGGTTGCCCATTTGCAGGTCGCTGTACTCACGTTACCGATAAGTGCCGTGAAAAACTTCCAGGTGTGACTCAATTATCTGACAATCACTTTGTACGTTGTTACTTATACGAAAATTAATAATAGCTCGTTACTAAAAACGACTTATCTGCGTTATTGGTCGCCTTAGCTGTTAAATGGTGGTTTCACAATGCTGAAACCACCTTTATTTGGCGACACTAGGAGGATCCATGCAGCTGTTAACTAACCATCTGGGCTATGAGCGTTTCAACGTAAAACACGCTTTATTACAAACCAACTCTCAGACTTTAACCGGTACTGCAGAACTTGTTTGTAACCAGACGAACACCACTATCATGCAGCTGCCATTACATGCCTATGACAACATAGCACAATGGCATACCGGTAATATTTACCTTATTGATTTCTCTTCTTGCCAACAACTTGGTGAGTTCCGTATTCGCTACGCAAACAGCGAATCAACTGTTTTTACCATTGCTGAAGGTGTGTTAATGCAACAAACCTTTAGTGATGTTCTGCACTACTTTAAATCTCAACGTTGCAGCGGTATTTTCGATCAAGCTGATAAAAATGCAGCTGTACTCAATTCAGATCAAACCGTAGACGTTCACGGTGGTTGGTATGATGCATCAGGTGATGTAAGTAAATACCTAAGCCATTTATCTTTTAGTAATTTTTTAAATCCACAACAAACCCCAATGATTGTGTGGAACATGCTAAAAGCCTATGAAGAGTTAGATCAGCAAGACGATATTGCAGACTTTACTCGTGTACGTTTACTTGAAGAAGCCACTTTCGGTGCCGATTTCTTACTGCGCATGCAACACGCGCAGGGCTATTTCTATATGACGGTATTCGACAAATGGAGCAAATCCCCGCAACAACGTGACATTTGTGCTTACTCAACTCAAGAAGGCATCAAGTCAGACGATTATCAAGCCGGCTTCCGTCAAGGTGGTGGAGTTACCATTGCAGCATTAGCAGCGCTTTCTCGTATTGCTCAACTAGAATCAAGCACTCGCTTAGGAGCGTTTACTGGCATCGAGACCGAGCGATACCTTCAAGCGGCTGAACTTGGCTATTGGCATTTAAAACAACACAATACTGAATACTTAAACGATAGTACGGAAAATATTATAGATGAGTATTGTGCCTTATTAGCCGCCGTTGAGTTATTCCGTAGTACTTCCCAAGATCGCTATTTAGTAGAAATGCGTGAGTGGGCTACACGTTTGGCTAAGCGTCAAATGTCAGATGAGAATATTGAATATTTCTGGTCTGCGACTGAAAACGGCGAACGTCCTTATTTCCATGCCGCTGAAGCAGGCCTTCCTGCCATTGCTCTGATGCAATATTTAAGTGCAGAAACGGATCCCAATTTCAAAAAGCCAATTGAACAAGTGTTATGTAACGCGCTTAATTTTGAGTTAGCGATTACAAAAGAAGTGAATAACCCATTTCACTACCCTCGCCAATACACTAAAGCTGTCGATGGTGAAAAGAAAACGGCTTTCTTTGTTGCCCATAACAATGAGTCAGGTTACTGGTGGCAAGGCGAAAATGCACGTCTCGCGTCATTAGCAACCATGGCTTTTATGGCACAGAACTATGTTCAAGACCCAACATTACGTCAAGGCTTAATGCAATTTGGTCAACGCTCACTTGACTGGATAGTTGGTTTAAACCCGTATGACATGTGTATGTTAGATGGTCATGGTCATAATAACCCAAATTACTTACCTCACTTAGGATTCAGTAACGCCAAAGGCGGTGTTTGTAACGGCATCACATCTGGCTTTGAAAACGAAGAAGACATCGCATTCAACCCTAATGGTCAAAAAGACGATATGCTGCAAAACTGGCGCTGGGGTGAACAATGGATCCCACATGGTGGCTGGTACTTACTTGCAATTACGATGCAATTTAAGGAGCGTTGTCATGGCTGATATTCGTTACTTAGTGGGCGTTGACGGCGGTGGTACATCTTGCCGTGCACGCATCTGTGATCTCGATGGTAATACTTTAGGTGAAGCAAAAACGGGTAGTGCGAATATTCTATTAGGCAGTAGCGTTGCTATGGCATCGATCAATGATGCGATAGCAACTGCGGCCAGCCAAGCAAATCTTAATAATAGCCATTTTCGTTATATGTCAGTAGGCCTAGCACTCGCAGGCGCTGAACAACAAGAGGCTTGGTATAACTTCATGAAACAGCCTCACCCTTACGGTGCCATAACATTAAATACCGATGCGTATGGTGCTTGTTTAGGTGCTTGGGGAGGTAAAGATGGCGCGATATTAATTGCTGGTACTGGCTCTTGTGGGATCTTATTAAAAGATGGTCAACAGCATGTGGTTGGCGGTCGTGAATTCCCGATTTCAGATCAAGGCGGCGGTGCTGTTATGGGTCTGCGTTTAATTCAACAAGTACTATTAAGTGTTGATGGTATTGTTGAACAAACACCGCTTGCTCGCTCTGTACTCACATATTTTAATCATGATATCGACAATATCGTATTGTGGTCAAAAGCAGCGTGCCCTTGTGATTATGGTCAATTTTCACCGAGCATTTTTGCCCATGCAGCACAAGGCGATAAACTCGCGATAGATATGCTATCGCAAACAGCGCGAGATATAGAAATGTGGATGAATGCATTAGTTGTGCGTGGCGCTGACAAAATTTGCCTCATGGGCAGCATTGCAGAACGTATTCATGCATGGTTAGTACCACCTATGCAGCAACGTATAGCAACACCACAAGGTGATGCTATGGATGGCGCGATTGCTATGGCACGTAGTAATCACGATTTATATAAACTTTAAGGGGGAATGATGAGTTACCGCCTTGATTTAACTGTAATCGATAAAAAAGAAAACGAATCTCGTTTTGCATTAAGCTTACATAATTTAACCGATACTCCACTACAAAATTGGTCATTACATTTTTTGTTTAATCGTTTCGTTAGAGCCGAGACGTTAAGCAAAGGCGCTATCAGCCAAACGGGGAGTTACTGTACATTAACAGCCACGGACAATTTACCTGCAAATGGTCTTTTTTATACCGAGTTCACGGTCGGTACTGCACCATTTACGCTTTATGACGACGGTATTTTAGATGCATTTATCTCATTAGCATCAACCGCTGAGTACATTAAGCCGTTAAAAGTCGACATCAGTACTATCAATCTTGATCAACCTGCTGTTGAACGCTACAACACACCGCTACCCGTTAAAGCGGCTGATATTGCTTTGATCCCTAAACCTAGCAAGATAACGCAACTACAGGGCTCTTTTCATATAAATCAACATACTGCCATTTCAACACCACCCACATTAGCGCAAGGTGCAGTAAATTGGTTACAAGCAGAACTCAATACCTTATTGAATGAACACGTGCCGGTTAATCAGCAAGGCAACATTCATTATACTGTAAATAAAGACCTTGTAGATGAAGGCTATCGCTTACTCGTTGAAAACGATAACGTCTGGATCCAAGCTAATTCAGCATCTGGTTTTGTCTACGCAACTTCAAGTTTACTTCAATTAATACCAAGTAAACCATCGCATCAAGCTGATAGCACCTACCAGATCCCAATGGTAGATATTAATGATAAACCGCATTTTGGTTATCGCGGTATGATGCTCGATTGTGGTCGCCACTTTCACCCTGTTGAGCGTATAAAACATCTTATCGATCAATTAGCACGCTACAAATTTAATACGTTTCATTGGCATTTAACCGATGACGAAGGCTGGCGCGTTGAAATTGATGCCTACCCTGAACTCACCCGTATCGGTGCTTGGCGTGGTCCAAATGAAGTGATCGCTCCACAATTTAGCCACATTGCTCAGCGCTATGGTGGATTTTATTCAAAACAAGAAATTCGTGATGTCATTGCGTATGCCGCTGATCGTGGGATCATGATCATTCCGGAAATAGATATCCCTGGCCACTGTCGTGCTGCTATTTTATCACTCCCTGATTTGTTGATTGATCCAGATGATAAATCTGTTTATCGCAGCATTCAAAACTATAACGACAACATCTTATCGCCTGCACTAAAAGGCACTTACAGCTTTATTAGCAATGTACTTTCGGAAATATGCGATCTATTCCCTGCACCTTTCGTTCATATTGGTGCAGATGAAGTCCCTGTCGGTGTTTGGACAGATAGCCCTGCTTGCCAAAAATTCATGGCAGAGCATGACTATCACGATCCCAAAGAGCTGCAAGGGCACCTATTACGTTTTGCCGAAGAAGTACTAGAAGGTAAAGGTAAGCGCATGATGGGTTGGGAAGAAGCAACCCATGGTGAGAAGGTCAGTAAAAATACCATCATCTTCTCATGGCAAAGTGAACAGGCTGGATTGGAATGTATCCAAAAAGGCTACGACATTGTGATGCAGCCAGCACAAGCGACGTACTTAGATTTAGCTCAAGGCTACTCGGCAGATGAAGCAGGTGTTGATTGGGCTGGAAAGTTACCCCTCGATAAAGTTTACAATTATTACCCACTCAGTGATCTCGCCGAGGAAAACTCTGAGCGGCAGCACATTTTAGGCATTCAAACCGCCCTTTGGTCAGAATTAGTAAATAACCAAAGCCGATTTGAATATATGATTTACCCCCGCTTACTGGCAGTCTCGGAGATTTGCTGGAGCGACCCTAAATATCGTAACTGGGATGACTTCAAAGCACGTTTAAAAGGTCAACTTAGCTACCTGGACAAGGCAGGTATTAATTACCGCCACTGTGAATAACCACGCACAGTAGAGTGAAATTTTTTAAGGATTAAAAAGCAATGAAATACGGTTATTTTGACAACGACAACAGAGAATATGTTATCACTCGTCCTGATGTCCCAGCACCATGGACAAATTACTTAGGTACAGAGAAATTCTGTACAGTAATTTCACAAAACGCAGGTGGTTACTCATTCTACAAATCTCCAGAGTACAATCGCGTAACTAAATTCCGTCCTAATGCGACATTTGATCGCCCAGGACACTACGTATACCTTCGTGATGATGCGACAGGTGATTACTGGTCAATTTCATGGCAACCAGTAGCAAAAAGCCTAGATGAAGCAACCTACGAAGTGCGTCACGGTTTGTCTTACTCTAAGTTCAAATGTGATTACAACGGCATTGAAGCAACCAAAACATTATTCGTACCTAAAGGCGAAGATGCTGAGGTTTGGGATGTTGTGATTAAAAATACGACAGATGAAGTACGTACTATCAGTGCATTCTCATTTGTTGAATTCTCTTTTAGCCACATTCAATCTGATAACCAAAACCATCAGATGAGCCTGTACTCAGCAGGTACGTCTTATGAAGACGGCGTGATTGAATATGATCTTTACTACAACACCAATGAGAAAGAAGGTTTCTACTACCTAGCTTCGACATTTGATCCTGATAGCTATGATGGTCAACGTGACACTTTCATTGGTGCTTACCGTGATGAAGCTAACCCTATTGCGGTTGAAAAAGGACGTTGTTCTAACCACGTACAAACCTGTTACAACCACTGTGGCTCACTACACAAGCAATTCACTATCCAACCGGGTGAAGAAGTACGCTTTAGCTACATCCTAGGTGTCGGTAAAAACGAAGGTCAACGCCTACGTCAAAAATACCAAGATGTCGCTGCCGTCGATGCTGCATTTGCTGAAATTAAAGAACACTGGAACAGTCGTTGTAACAAGTTCAAGGTGACATCACCGAACGAAGGCCTAGATACCATGATCAACGCATGGACTCTATACCAAGCTGAAACATGTGTGGTTTGGTCACGCTTCGCATCATTTATCGAAGTGGGCGGTCGTACTGGTCTTGGCTACCGTGATACCGCACAAGATGCAATCTCTGTTCCTCACTCAAACCCAGAGATGACTCGTAAGCGTCTTGTTGACTTACTACGTGGTCAAGTAAAAGCGGGTTACGGCCTACACCTATTTGATCCAGATTGGTTCGATCCAGACATGGCTGATGTTGAGCCATCAAAATCACCAACAGTTGTTCCAACCCCAAGTGATGCAGATAAGATCCACGGTATCGAAGATACCTGTTCTGATGACCACCTATGGCTAGTACCAACAATCTGTAAGTACGTAACAGAAACAGGTGAAGAGAGCTTCATTGACGAAGTGATCCCATACGCTGATGGCGGTGATGCATCTGTTTATGATCACATGAAAGCCGCACTCGATTTCTCAGCAGAATACGTAGGCCGAACCGGTATCTGTAAAGGTCTTCGTGCAGACTGGAATGACTGTCTAAACCTTGGTGGCGGTGAGTCAGCAATGGTGTCATTCCTTCACTTCTGGGCATTACAAGAATTCATCGAGCTTGCTAAGCATCAAGGTAAAGACGCAGATGTTGCTAAATACACTGAAATGGCAGCAAACGTACGTGAAGCGTGTGAACAACACCTATGGGATGACGAAGGTGGCTGGTACATCCGTGGTCTAACAAAAGACGGTGACAAGATCGGTACAGCGCAACAAACTGAAGGTCGTATTCACTTAGAGTCAAATACTCTAGCTGTGCTTTCTGGTATGGCATCACAAGATCGTGGTGAGAAAGCAATGGATGCCGTTGATGAAAACCTATTCTCTGAATACGGTCTACACCTAAATGCACCATCATTCGCAACCCCTAATGATGATATCGGTTTCGTTACGCGCGTATATCAAGGCGTGAAAGAAAACGGTGCAATCTTCTCGCATCCAAACCCATGGGCATGGGTGGCTGAAGCGAAACTAGGTCGTGGTGATCGTGCAATGAAGTTCTACGATGCACTTAACCCATACAACCAAAACGACATCATTGAAAAACGTATTGCAGAACCTTACTCATACGTTCAGTTCATCATGGGACGTGATCACCAAGATCACGGTCGTGCAAACCACCCATGGTTAACAGGTACATCTGGTTGGGCATATTTTGCCGTGACTAACTTTATTCTAGGTGTACAAACAGGCTTTGCAGGTCTAACTGTTAATCCTTGTATTCCAACAAGCTGGCCTGGTTTTGAAGTGACTCGTGAATGGCGTGGCGCGACTTACAACATTAAAGTTGAAAACCCAAATGGGGTAAGTAAAGGCGTTAAATCTATTACGCTAAACGGTGAAACAGTCGAAGGCGCAATTGCTCCTCAAGCTGAAGGCACAACCAATACTGTTACAGTAGTAATGGGCTAAAACGGTTAGGGAGGTGTATTCACCTCCCTCTTTTTATTTGAGAGAGAAATAGGAGTTCCTCCATGATTCAGTTTGGAACAGGTGGATGGCGTGCCTTCATTGGTGAAGAGTTTACTCAAGCAAATGTACGCTTAGTAGCTCAAGCCCTTGCTAACATCATGATCAAAGAGTCAGTCACTGAAAATGGTTTCATTATTGGTTACGACCGTCGTTTTCTATCCGATAAAGCCGCAACGTGGTTTGCTGAAGTTTTAGCGGGTAACAACATCAAATGTAGCTTCATCGATAAGTTCGTACCAACCCCTGTTGTGATGTTTAAAGCTAAACAAACAGGTGCGACATATTCAGCTTGTATTACTGCGTCACACAATCCAGCAGATTACAACGGCATCAAAGTCTTCATTGAAGGCGGTCGTGATGCGGATGAAATCATTACTCAAAAGATTGAACAACAAATCGCAGTGTTAACCGATGCGGATGTAAAACGTGTTGACTTTGAACAAGCACAAAACGATAAGTTAGTTGAAATCATCAATCCAATGAACGAGTTCGTTGATTCAATTATTGATTTCATCGATATGGAAGCGATTAAAAAAGCGAATCTTCGCGTTCTTATCGATCCTATGTTTGGAGTGGCAAAAAATGCCCTGCAAACGGTCCTGATCAGTGCTCGCTGTGATGTTGACGTGATCAACGATAGTGAAAACCCTGGTTTTGGTGGTTTAATGCCATCGCCGAGTGCTGCAACGCTTTACCGTTTAAAGCATCTTGTCGCTCACGAGGGCTATGATATCGGTATTGGTACTGATGGCGATGCTGACCGTTTAGGTATTATTGATGAGAAAGGTAACTTTATTCACCCGAATGAAGTACTACTTCTACTTTATTACTACATGCTTGAATATAAAGGCTGGAAAGGATCGGTAGTACGTAATATCGCAACCACCCACCTTTTAGATAAAGTTGCAGAAGCTTATGGTGAGAAATCATTTGAAGTGCCAGTAGGCTTTAAGCACATTAGCTCACAAATGGAAGCTGATGATTCTCTCATTGGTGGAGAAAGCTCAGGTGGTTTAACAATCCGTGGTCATATCAAAGGTAAAGATGGTGTATTTGCATCAAGCTTACTGGTCGAAATGATCAGCGTGACAGGTAAGAAGTTATCTGAATTACTTGATGAAATTTATGGGCGCTTTGGCTATGCCTACACAGCAGAAGGCGATTGTACCTTTAAACCTGCTGAACGTGAGCGTCTGTACAACAAGATCTATGTAGAAAAAGCATTGCCTGATTTTGACTATGAAATCGAAAAAGTAAGCTATGCCGATGGCGCTAAAGTTTACTTTAAAAATGGCGGTTGGGCGATTGCACGTTTCTCAGGTACTGAGCCATTACTCCGTATCTTTGTTGAAATGGAAGATCAACCACAGGCAGAAGCAGTACTTGCTCAATTAAAAGCATTCCTTTCTGTTTAAAAAACATAGCTGTTGTTTTAGCAGATCACACCGCTGATCTTTGCTAGAGGGTAACCATTCAGTTACCCTTTTCTTTTATATTTTGCCATTCTATTTACCTCCATATAAAAATTTGATATCGAGCCCATTTACAGTAATAACCCCATCTAAAAATAAAAATAGATAGCCCAATCACATAAAAATATCGATTTGAGGTCCATGATTAGAAGGCGTTAAATTTATCGCACTCAAGGAAATCGGTATGAAAAAGATTATCTTTAGTATCATAGCTATTGTTCTAGCTATACTTTTCACCGAACATTTCCACTCATTTACAGTGGGTTTTAGCCTTGCCATTGTCGCGGTAGGAATAAGCTATTTCATTGCTTATCAGGCAATTCGCCAACCTCAATATGTCATGAGCTACCTTGTACTTGCTGTACTGACAAAATTAGTTATCACTATCAGTGGCGTTATTTGGGTCTTTTCTAACAACGTTATTCATTCACCAATCACTTTCTTAGTGGCTTATACTGTTTTTTCAGCTCTCATTACCTACCTAGCATCACGTTACCGTGCATATCGTCGTGATCGTAGTGATAATCAACAAAAGGAGATATTACATACAGGTCTCTATGAACAAATTTAAGGCATAACATTGAAATAAGAGCAAGGAGGTAAATATAACCAACAACGATAGTATTACCAACGCTCAGAGCTTCACTTATTAAAGCTCAGATAAAGTAGGAAAGGAGGTCTCACATCATCTTAACTATTTTCAATGACAACTAAGTAAAACCAAAGCCCTGTGACTTCAAGCAGGGCTTTTTCATTAATAGATAATTAATATATTTACTCGACGAAAAAGCCCCGCTATGACTAGCGAGGCTTCTTTAGAAGTGGCCGAGCGGACGCGACCCCGGTCTGACAGGCCGCTAAGATCTCCAATAAAGAGGCTAACCAACTGAACTGCCAACTCACTCAAATAAATTTAACTCATATATTCAAAATGTAAAAAAGCCCCAGTCTTTCGACTAGGGCTTAATATAAGTGGCGGAGCGGACGGGACTCGAACCCGCGACCCCCGGCGTGACAGGCCGGTATTCTAACCAACTGAACTACCGCTCCGCAGCGTGTCTATTCAGCATAATGCAATTTAGAACTTAGCAATGTCCTACTCTCACATGGGGAGACCCCACACTACCATCGGCGCTACAACATTTCACTTCTGAGTTCGGCATGGGATCAGGTGGTTCTGCTGCGCTATGGTTGCTAAGTAAATTCTTTAGCGTTCTTGTTATAACAACAAAAACTAAAATTTGAAGCCTGGCGATGTCCTACTCTCACATGGGGAGACCCCACACTACCATCGGCGCTATTACGTTTCACTACTGAGTTCGGCATGGGATCAGGTGGGTCCATAACGCTATGGTCGCCAAGCAAATTCG